>NZ_MEDO01000001.1 GCF_001724815.1 Arenimonas sp. SCN 70-307
CCGTCGGCCACGGCCGGCCCCGATTTGCTGCTTAGACACCAACAAATCTACCGGGTCGGCCGTGCGCCACTCCCCTCAGTTGGGAGAAGAACCAAAAAAGAGCCCGGCTTTCGCCGGGCTCCAAGGGTGACGCTGGATCTCGCTATCAGAAGCGGTGCGAGATGCTCAGGTTGAAGCGACGGCCCAGCGGATCGGCACCGACGAAGGCCTGGTAGAACGGGTAGCCGGTGAAGCTCGCGTCCTCGCGGCGCTGGTTGTTCAGCACGTTGATGACGGTGAACGTCGCCGAGGTGTTCTCGCCGAACTGCTTGCCGACCTGCCAGTTGTAGGTCATGTACGGCTGCAGGCGACGGCCCGAGAAGCCACCGGCCGCGTTGGTGAAGTCGCGACCGGCGTTGTTGCCGTTGGTGCCGATGCGGGTGCCGAACACGGTGGTGCTCCAGTCGCCCTTGCTCCAGCTGACCGAACCGCGGGCGCGGCTGCGGGCATCGAGGTCGAGCGAATCGCGGAAGTCGATCAGCGGGTCGGTGTCGAACTGCTTGAACCGGTCGGTCAGGACGAGCGACCAACCGAGGTCCACGCCGAAGCGGCCCAGACGATCGGTGTCCCAGGTGTAGCGGAAGGTCGCATCAATACCGCTGGTGTCGGACAGCGCGGCGTTGATGTAGGCCTGGTTCAGACGGAGGATCGAGCCGTCCGAGGTGCCGCCCTGGCGAACGACGAGGTTGTAGATGTTCTGGCAGAAGGCCGAGTCCGAGGCGAACTCGAACGGCTGGCCGTTGCTGCGCACGCCGAGGCGGCAGTTGGCCTCGTTCGAGAGCAGGAACGCGGCGCTCAGCTGGATGGCCTGGTCTTCGAGCTCGATGCGGTAGTAGTCGACCGTCAGCGACATGCCGTCGATGATGTCCCACACGAAGCCGGCGCCCCAGGAGGTGCCTTCCTCTTCCTTGAGCAGCGGGTTGCCCGCGATCAGGGTCTGCGCGGTGTACTTGGTCGGGTCGCCCGGCACGCCATCGCAGGTGGCCACGTTGCGCGGGCCGAGGCCCAGGGCGACGCCGACGCCGGCGCGGCAGGCGTACTGGTCAAGGATGCCCGAGAACGAACCGGCGCCCTCGGCGTAGACCAGCTGCATGTCCGGCGCGCGGAAGCTGGTGCTGTAGTTGGCACGCAGCAGCAGGCGCTCAAGCGGACGCCACTCGAGCGAAGCCATCGTGGTAACGGCGTCGTCGACTTCCGTGATGTCGTCGTACTTGTCGTAGCGGGCCGCCAGGTTGGCGGTCAGCGACTCGAGCAGCGGGATGCGGAACTCGGCGCCCAGGGCGTAGCGGTCACGCTCGCCGACGGTGCGACCCGAGCTGGTCAGGTTGTAGATCGTCTGGCTGTCGATCGGGCGGGTCGGCAGGGTGCGCGGGTCGGAGCGCAGGTCCACGGCCTGGCGGCCCCACTCGAACACGCCAGCGAAGCCCACGGCACCGGCCGGCATCTCGAACAGGTCGCCGGTGACGACGAAGTTCGCGGTGGTCGACTCGGCATCACCCTCGTTCACAGCGCGCGTGGAGACCGAGCGGTAGAACTCAGGAGTGATCGGGGCGTTCCAACGGGCTTCGTTGAGGTTGTAGACCGGATACAGGACACCGTTGGGCGCGGCCTGGAAACCCAGCAGCGGACCAAGGAAGTAGTCATGCATGGCCTGCGACAGCAGGCGCGGGCGGTCGGCGGTGTAGTCGTACTTCGAGTAGGCGACGGTGGCCTCCCAGTCGAAGCGCTCGCCGAACACGCCGGACAGGCCGGCGCTGACGTCGTAGGTAAACTCGTCGAACAGGGTGGTGGCCGCGTCGGCGCCGCCCAGCTCGAACGGGTTGAACACGCGCTGCAGGAAGGTGAAGCGACCGAAGCCCGAGTCATAGTAACCGTTGACGCGGGCGCCGGTGGCGGTCAGCAGGAACTGGTCGCCGGAGGTGGACCAGAACTCGGTGCCCGAGCTGGCGGCCGCCTGGCTGTCGTAGAAGTTCACCGAACCAAAGACGCGCAGGTCGTCGTTGATGTCGAAGGTGGCGTAGCCGTAGCCGCTGTAGAACTCGTTCTTGTTCGAAATCGTGCGCGAGCCCGGCTGGGTGAAGCCGCCGCAGTAGGTGCCGCGCGCGGGGGTGGTCACCGTGGTGTAGCCGAACTGGTCGCAGACCGCCTGGCCGGGGTAGTAGATCGACGTGGTGGGCTGGCCGTTGGCGGTGTTGAAAGCGCCCACGAACAGCGCAAGGCCGGGGTTCGTCAGGAGACCCAGCGGACCATTGCGGGTGTCGGCGAGGAAGTCGCGCTGCGAAGCGAACACCGGCTCCTGGTAACCCGCCTGGAAGGCGTAGGTGGCGCTCCAGCGGTCGCCCGTGGCGCCGCCCGAGAACTCGAACACGGCCGAGTCGCCGCCGCCTTCGTCGGTGGTGCCGACCTGCAGGCGGACCAGCTGGCCGTCGTAGTTCTGGCGCAGCACCACGTTCACCACGCCGGAGATGGCGTCCGAACCGTAGATGGCCGAGGCGCCGCCGGTCAGGATCTCCACGCGCTCGACGATCGAGGACGGGATGGCGCGCAGGTTCACCACGTTGTTGTCGCGGTTGTACGGCTGCGGGTACTGGGCCGGGCGACGGCCGTTGATCAGGGTCAGGGTGTACTGCGGGCCGAGGCTGCGCAGGTTGACCACCTGGGCGTTCGGGGTGAAGCCCGTGACGCCGAGGTCGCCGGTGAAGTTGGCGGTCGAGTTCTGGGTCAGCGTCTGCAGGGCGTCGCCGACGGTCTTGAAGCCTTCGCGCTCGAAATCATCGCGGGAAATCACGATGACCGGCGACGGGCCTTCGACCTCGGCGCGCTTGATGCGCGAACCCACGACCTCGACGGCGTCGAGCGTGGTGGTCTGGGAGGAAGAAGTAGTGGTTTCCTCCTTCTCGTCCTCATCCTGGCTGTCCTGGGCGACGGCGCTGAAGGCCATCGGCAGGGTCAGGGCGAGCGCAAGGGAGCGGGCCAGCACCGAACGGCGATAGCCAGCGATTGGAGCAGTAGTCATTTGACCCCCTAGAATGGTCATGTAGTTGTGTGGTTCTGCTTGTCAGCGTTGAAGGCCCAACCTGAACCCCGGGTTCAGCCTTAACCGGAACGTAACACATGCCGGGGCCGTATTGAACAGGCCTCGCCCCCCGGCTCGCAAAGCTGAACAGGCCGGTCCCCGCGGCCAGAAAATTTCTATTTGAAACAGGAGCTTGTAATGCCTTTGAACGAAGCCGCCGTGCGCGCCGCCCTGGACGAGGTGGTCGACCCGCACGCGGGCCGGGGGCTGGTTGCGCTGGGCTGCGTGCGGGGAATCGGCCTGGACGGGGCGGATGTCGCCGTCGACATCGTCCTGGGCTACCCGGCACGGGGCTGGCACGAGGCCCTGGCGGCGGCCGTGCGCGAACGCCTGTCGGCCCTGCCCGGCGCCGGCCGGGTCACCGTCTCGGTGGCCTCCCGGGTCCAGGCCCACAAGGTGCAGAAGGACCTGACCCCGCTGCCGAACGTGCGCAACATCATCGCCGTGGCCTCGGGCAAGGGCGGCGTGGGCAAGTCCACGACCGCGGTGAACCTGGCCCTGGCCCTGCAGGCCGAGGGCGCCACCGTGGGCGTGCTCGACGCCGACATCTATGGCCCATCCATCCCGAAGATGCTGGGCCTGCAGGGGCGCCCGGACAGCCCGGACGGCAAGACCATCGAGCCCAAGCGCAACCACGGCCTGCAGGCCATGTCGATCGGCCTGCTGGTGGGCGAGGACACGCCGATGATCTGGCGCGGCCCGATGGTCACCCAGGCCCTGCAGCAGCTGCTGGGCGACACCCGCTGGGAGGGCCTGGACTACCTGGTGATCGACCTGCCGCCGGGCACGGGCGACATCCAGCTCACCCTCTCGCAGCGCATCCCGGTCTCGGGCGCGGTCATCGTCACCACGCCCCAGGACATCGCCACGCTCGACGCGCGCAAGGCCCTGCAGATGTTCAACAAGGTCGAGGTGCCGGTGCTGGGCATCGTCGAGAACATGGCCGTGCACGTGTGCTCGAACTGCGGCCACGCCGAGCACGTGTTCGGCGCCGGCGGCGGCGAGCGCATGGCCGCCCGGTACGGCGTGCCCCTGCTGGGCTCGCTGCCGCTGGACATCCGCATCCGCGAGCAGGCCGATTCGGGCGCGCCCACCGTGGCGGCCGACCCGGACTCGGCGCTGTCGCTGGCCTACCGCGACATCGCCCGCCGCGCCGCCGCCCAGCTGTCGCTGCAGGCGCGCAACCGCTCGCTGCCCAACATCGTCATCTCCAACACCTGAGCCGCCTGCCGCGGCGGCTAAGCCGCTAGAATCCCGCCTTTCGCCCCCGAGCCCGAAACCGCATGAGCATCAAGTCCGACAAGTGGATCCGCCGCATGGCCGAGCAGCACGGCATGATCGAGCCGTTCGAGCCGGGGCAGGTCAAGCACGCCGCCGACGGCCACCGCATCGTCAGCTACGGCACATCGAGCTACGGCTACGACGTGCGCTGCGCGCGCGAGTTCAAGATCTTCACCAACATCAACTCGACCATCGTCGACCCCAAGGCCTTCGATCCGTCGAGTTTCGTCGACGTCGAGTCGGACGTGTGCATCATCCCGCCCAACTCCTTCGCGCTGGCGCGCACGGTGGAGTTCTTCCGCATCCCGCGCGACACCCTGGTGGTCTGCCTGGGCAAGAGCACCTATGCGCGCTGCGGCATCATCGTCAACGTCACGCCGCTCGAGCCCGAGTGGGAGGGCCACGTGACGCTCGAATTCAGCAACACCACGCCGCTGCCGGCCAAGATCTACGCCGGCGAGGGCGTGGCCCAGATGCTGTTCTTCCAGTCCGACGAAGTCTGCGAAACCAGCTACAAGGACCGCGGCGGCAAGTACCAGGGCCAGACCGGGGTCACGCTGCCGCGCACCTGAGGCGGGCCCTCAGGATTTCTTGAGCAGCAGGTTCACGCCCAGCACGATCAGCACCACCGGCCACCAGTCGAGCAGCATCCGCCAGATGCGGAACTCGGGGATGAGGTTGTTGGCCAGCAGCAGGGCGCCGAGCACGATCAGGATGACGGCGGGGACGAGGTTGGACTTCATGGCGGCTCCGGGTCAGGGGCCCGGGAACGTGTCCAGGCCGTGCCTGAGCGACGATACCAGCGCATCACGCACGCTGGCCACGTAGGGTTGGCGCTGGCCGGCGCCCCAGACGGGCCCCGGCCAGGCGGCATCGCCCTCCTGGCGCGCCAGCACGTGCACGTGCAGCTGGCGCACGATATTGCCCAGGGCGCCGATGTTGAGCTTGTGCACCGGCCCCAGCCCGCGCAGCAGGCGCCCGGCGAGGTTGATCTCGGCCAGCAGCAGGCGCTGCTGGTCGCCGGAGAGGTCGATCCATTCCTCGGCGCCCGGCACCCGCGGCACCAGCACCAGCCAGGGGAAGCGCGCGTCGTCCACCAGCCGCAGCTGGCTCAGCGGGCCCTCGGCCACCAGCACCGTGTCGCCCGCCAGGCGCGGGTCGATCGTGAACCCGTCGGCCATGCTCAGCGCAGCGTCTTCTGGAAGAAGGCCAGGGTGCGCTCGAGGGCCTGTTTGGCGATGTCCTCGTTGTAGTCGGCGCGCTGGTCGCAGTTGAAGCCGTGGCCGGCGCCCGGCCAGACGTGGATTTCGGCCGAGGACAGGGCGTCGCGGTGTTTCTGCACGTCCTCGGGCGGGATGAGCGGGTCGTTTTCGCCGAAGTGCAGCATCAGCGGCGCCTTGGGGCGCTCGTGGAGCAGGGGCACGGTGCGGCCGCCGTAATAGCTCACCGCCGGCAGGCCCAGGCGGGTGTTGGCCAGGTAGGCCACCGAGCCGCCCCAGCAAAAGCCGATGACGCCGACGCGGTGCTCGGCCTCGAGCAGGTCGTAGGCGCCGCGCACGCCATCGAGGGCGCCGTTGAAGCCCAGTTCCTCGGCCACCTCGCGGCCGCGGGCCACGCCGGCCTCGTCGTAGCCCAATTCCGTGCCCGGATGCACCAGGTCGAAAAGCGCCGGCGCCACCGCCAGGTAGCCGTAATTGGCCAGCCGGTCCGTGACCTGCCGGATGTGCGGGTTCACCCCGAAGATTTCCTGGACGACGATCAGGGCGCCGCGCGGCTTGTTGTGTGGCTTGGCCTGCCAGCCGGAAATGCGGCCGTGGCGGGTGGAGATGGAGATCGTCTGGCCCATGCGCGTTTCCCCGGAAGCGGCTGTCCCCGCTGGCTAGCCTACACCGGCCGGGGCGCCCGGGAGGGGTATAATCCGCGCCCCCGTCCCGACCCCACGCCCATGTCCGCCAGCCAGCCCAAGGTGGGCTTCGTCAGCCTCGGCTGCCCGAAGGCCCTCGTTGACTCCGAACGCATTCTGACCCAGCTACGGGTCGAGGGCTACGAGATCGTGCCCAGCTACGACGCCGCCGACGTGGTGGTGGTCAACACCTGCGGCTTCATCGACTCGGCCGTGGCCGAGAGCCTGGACGCCATCGGCGAGGCCCTGGCCGAGAACGGCAAGGTCATCGTCACCGGCTGCCTGGGCAAGCGCCCCGAGCAGATCCGCGAGGCGCACCCCGGCGTGCTGTCCATCAGCGGCCCGCAGGACTACGCCAGCGTCATGAACGCCGTGCACGCGGCCCTGCCGCCCAGGCACGACCCGTTCCTGGACCTGGTGCCGGACTACGGCCTGAAGCTGACCCCCAAGCACTACGCCTACCTGAAGATTTCCGAGGGCTGCAACCACCGCTGCAGCTTCTGCATCATCCCGTCGATGCGCGGCGACCTGGTCTCGCGGCCGGTGGACGAGGTGCTGCGCGAGGCCGAGAAGCTCGCCCGAGGCGGCGTGCGCGAGCTGCTGGTGGTGTCGCAGGACACCAGCGCCTATGGCGTGGACCTGAAATACGCCGGGCGCGAATGGCGCGGCAAGCAGTACCAGACGCGCATGAAGGCACTGTGCGAAGGCCTGGCCGAGCTGGGTACCTGGAACCGCCTGCATTACGTGTATCCGTACCCGCACGTGGACGACATCATCCCGCTGATGGCCGAGGGCAGGCTGCTGCCCTACCTCGACATCCCGTTCCAGCACGCCAGCCCGCGCATCCTCAAGCCGATGAAGCGACCGGGCGCGGTGGACAAGACCCTCGAGCGCATCCAGCGCTGGCGTTCGATCTGCCCCGAGATCACCATCCGCAGCACCTTCATCGTCGGCTTCCCCGGCGAGACCGAGGACGACTTCGAGGAGCTGCTGGCCTTCATCGACCAGGCCGAGCTCGACCGCGTGGGCGCCTTCGCCTACTCGCCGGTGGAGGGCGCGGCGGCCAATGCGTTGCCCGACCCGGTGCCGGAGGACGTCAAGCAGGAGCGCCTGGCGCGCTTCATGGCGCTGCAGGCCGACATCAGCACCGAAAAGCTCGAGCGCAAGGTCGGCACGGTGCAGCGCTGCCTGGTGGACGCCATCGACGGCGAGCTGGCCATCGCCCGCTCCATGGCCGATGCCCCGGAAATCGACGGCCTGGTGCAGATCCAGGACGGCGCCGCGGCGGGCCTGAAGCCGGGTGATTTCTGCGACGTGCGCATCATGGGCAGCGACGAGCACGACCTGTTCGGCCTGGTCGGCGACGACGAGGACTGACCCCGGGGGACGGAGGTAATTTGCCCGCCAACACCAGGGCAATTGCCACCGAACCCGCCGGGCAAATTACCTCCGTCCCCTGCCTTTCCTATCCGTCGTATTCGACGGAAACGATGACGTACCGCGCCGGCCCCGACGGCAGCTGCACCTCGACCTCGTCGTCGAGGCGCTTGCGCAGCAGCGCCCGCGCCAGCGGTGAATCGACGCTGATGTGGCCGGCCTTCGCGTCGGTCTCGTCCGGGCCGACGATGCGGTAGCGGGCGGTGTCGCCGCTGTCGCAGTGCTCGATCTCGATCCAGGCGCCGAAGAACACCGCCTCCGCGTCCGCGGGCCGGCCCTCGGGCACCTTCAGCACCTCGAGCCGTTTGCTCAGGTAACGCACGCGGCGGTCGATCTCGCCCAGCTGCTTCTTGCGGTAGGTGTACTCGGCGTTCTCGCTGCGGTCGCCCTCGGCCGCGGCAGCGGCCAGGGCCCTGACCACCTCGGGCCGGCGCAGGCGCCAGAGCTCGTCGAGCTCGGCGCGCAGCCGCGCGAAACCCTCGCGGGTGATGATCGCCGTGGACTTCTCGCCCGGCGGCCGCCAGCGCGCCATGGCTCAGCCCGCGGCGGGCGCCGCCGGGATGTAGTGCAGCGGCGAATCCGGGCCGATCGGCAGTTCCAGCCAGATCCACACGCCGAACATCGCGCTCCAGCCGACCAGGAACACCATCGAGTAGGGCAGCATCGTCGCCACCAGGGTGCCGATGCCGGCCTTGGGCTCGTAGCGCTGGAAGAAGGCGATGATCAGGGCGAAGTAGCTCATCATCGGCGAGATGATGTTGGTGACGCTGTCGCCGACGCGGTAGGCCACCTGGGTCATCTCGGGCGAATAGCCCAGCAGCATGAACATCGGGATGAACACCGGCGCCATCAGCGCCCACTTGGCCGAGGCCGAGCCCATGAACAGGTTCACGATCGCCGTGAGCAGGATGAAGCAGATGAACAGCGGGATGGTCGGCAGGCCGAGCGTCTTGAGGAAGTCGGCGCCCTCGACCGCGAAGATCAGGCCCAGCTGGGTCCAGTTGAAGAAGGCCACGAACTGGGCCGCGAAGAACACCAGCACCAGGTAGCCGCCGAGCGTGGCCATCGAGGCCGACATGCCCTTGATGACGTCGTTGTCGGACTTGATGGTGCCCGCGCCCACGCCGAAGGCGATGCCGGCCAGCACGCCGTAGAGGAAGATGATCACCACCACGCCGCTGAGCAGCGGCGAGCGCAGGATGTCCTGCCTGGCATCGAGCAGGAAGCCGGAGCCGGGGAGCTGCGGCAGGTTCACGGTGGTGCCCCAGGCCTCGAAGCTGGCGCCGGCCGCCGGGTAGCCGCCCCAGAACACCAGCAGGGTGAAGACCAGCACCGTCACGCCGGCGTAGAGCATGCCGCGGCGCTCGGCCGGGCTCAGGCGCTGGTCGTCGGGCTTGGCGCCCTCGGCCAGGGTCAGCGTCGGCGTGGGCGAGCCGGCGAAGCGCGGGGCCACGATCTTCTCGGTGACGAACCAGCCCAGCAGGGTGATCACCGGGGTCGAGACGATCATGAAGTACCAGTTCGCCAGCGGGCTGACCGTGTAGTCGGCGTCGACGATGCGCGCGGCTTCCTGCGACAGGCCCGAGAGCAGCGGGTCGATGGTGCCGATCAGCAGGTTGGCCGAATAACCGCCCGAAACGCCGGCGAACACCGCCGCCATGCCCAGGATCGGGTGGCGCCCGGCGGAGATGAAGATCAGCGCGCCCAGCGGCACCAGCAGCACGTAGCCGATCTCGCTGGCCATGTTCGACATCACGCCGGCGAACACCAGCACCGGGGTCAGCAGCACGCGCGGGGCCGCGAGCACCAGCATGCGCAGCGAGGCGCCGATCAGGCCGCTGTGCTCGGCCACGCCGATGCCGATCAGGGCCACCAGCACCACGCCCAGCGGGGCGAAGCCGGTGAAGTTGGTCACGGCGCCGGTGAGCATGCGGTGCAGGCCCTCGATGCTCAGCAGGTTCACCGGGGTCACCAGCTCGCCGCTGGCCGGGTGCGCCACGCTCAGGCCGGCCACCGAGGCCAGCCATGAGGCCAGCACCACAAGCAGGGCAAGCAGCGCGAACAGGGTCGCCGGATGGGGCAGGGCGTTGCCGCCGCGCTCGACGATGGTCAGGAAACGGTCCATCAGGCTGCGCTTGGTGGGCGTCGTGGCTTCCATTCAACTCTCCGTAGTGTGCCTTCCCGGGACGCGCGGGCCCCGGGGCGGCCGACTATAACCGACCCGGCCGGGCGGCCGCCCGCGCCGCCGGCCCGGCGTGGATAATGGAGCCGGACATCCCGGGGGAGGGGGCGATGGCGATTTTCCTTGGCTTGGTGCTGCTGGCGGCGCTGGCGTTGTGGGCGGTGCTGGCCTTCAACCGGCTGGTGCGCCTGCGCAACCAGGTGCGGGCCGGCTGGAGCGACATCGACGTGCAGCTGATGCGCCGGCACGACCTGGTGCCGCGCCTGGTGGAGGCCGTGCGCGCCTTTGCCGGGCACGAGAAGGCGCTGCTGGAGAACGTCACCGAGCTGCGTGCGCGCGCCATGGCCACGCAGTCGCCGGCGGCGCTGGCGGCGGTGGAGCGCGAGCTGGAGGCCGGACTGGGCCGGATCGTGCTGCTCAACGAGGCCTACCCGGACCTCAAGGCCAGCGAGAACTTCATGCAGCTCCAGCGCGACCTGGTGCAGGTCGAGGACCACCTGCAGTACGCCCGGCGCTTCTACAACGGCGCCGTGCGCGCCAACAACGACGGCGTGCAGCGCTTCCCCGACCTGGTGGTCGCGCGCGCCTTCGGTTTTGGCGAGGCCGAGTTCTACGAGGCCGACGACGCCGCGCGGCCGGCGCCGACGCTGGGGCTGGGCCCGTGAGCCGCTGGCTGCGGGCACTGGCGGCGCTGGGCCTCGTGCTGGCGGCGGCCGGCGCCGCGGGCCAGGAGCGCATCCTGGCCTACCACGCCGACATCGTCGTGCAGGCCGACGGCGGCATGGAGGTGACCGAGCGCATCACCGTGCGCGCCGAGGGCCAGCGCATCCGCCGCGGCATCTACCGCGACTTCCCGACCCGCTACAAGGACGCGGCTGGCAACCGCTACGTCGTGGACTTCGACGTGCTCGGCGTCGAGCGCGACGGCCGTCCGGAGCCCTGGTTCACCGAGCGCCAGTCCAACGGCGTGCGGGTGAACACCGGCAACGACGACTTCCTGCCGGTGCCGGCCGACATCACCTTCGCCATCCGCTACCGCACTTCGCGCCAGCTGGGCTTCTTCGATGGCCATGACGAGCTGTACTGGAACGTCACCGGCCTGGGCTGGGACTTCACCATCGAGCAGGCGAGTGCGCGCGTCACGCTGCCGGCGCCGGTGCCGTCCGACGAGCTGCGGCTCGAGGCCTACACGGGCGCGTCGGGCCTGCAGGGCCGCGATTACGCCGCGCGCTCGCCGGAACCCGGCGTGGCCGAGTTCCGCAGCACGCGAGCCTTGGGCTCCTACGAGGGCCTGACCATCGTCGTCGGCTTCCCCAAGGGCCTGGTCGCCGAGCCCACCCGTGCCCAGCGCCTGGCCTGGCTGCTGCGCGACAACGGCGGCGTGCTGGTGGCGCTGGCCGGCCTGCTGCTGCTGTTCCCCTGGTACCTGCGCAGCTGGCACCGCGTGGGCCGCGACCCGGCGCCGGGCTCGATCTTCCCGCGCTACGAGGCGCCGGCGGATTTCTCGCCGGGCGAACTGCGCTACCTGTGGAAGCAGGCCTATTCCGACCGCTGCTTCGCCGCCGACGTGGTCGACCTGGCCGTGCACGGCCAGCTCGCCATCGAACAGTCGGCCAAGAAGGAATGGACGCTAGAGCGCCTGGCCGCCGCCGAGCCGCCGCGCGCGGCCGGCCAGCGCGCCGTGCTCGAGAAGCTGTTCAAGTCGGCGCCGCGCATCGAGCTCAAGAACACCAACGCCTCGGCCATCGGCGGCGCGCGCATGCACCACCTCAAGGCGCTCGACAAGCGCATGCACCCGGCCTTCTTCAAGCGCAACGGCTGGCCGCTGTTCTGGGGCTGGCTGTTTTCCTTCGGCTACGGCGCGCTGGCCTTCCTGGTGTCCGGCGGCGCTGGCATTCCCCTGATCATCGTGTTGCTGTTGCTCACGCTCGTGCTGCACGGCGTGTTCGGCTGGCTGATGAAGGCGCCGACGGCGCAGGGCCGCAAGCTGCTCGACGAGATCGAGGGCCTGCGCCTCTACCTGGGAGTGGCCGAGCGTGACGAGCTGGCGCGCCTGGCGCGACCCGGCGGCCCCGAGGCGCCATCGCCCGACCCGGAGCGCTACCAGGCGCTGCTGCCCTACGCGCTGGCGCTGGAAGTCGAGGAGGCGTGGACGAAACATTTCACCGCCGCGGTGGGTGCCGTCCAGGCCGAGCAGACCGCACGCTCGATGGGCTGGTACCGCGGCTCGCCGGGCTCGATGGCCACCCTGGGCGCGATGAGCCAGTCGCTGGGCAGCGCCCTGAGCTCGCAGATCTCGTCCTCGGCCACGCCGCCGGGCTCGAGCTCGGGCGGCGGGGGCGGCGGCTCCTCGGGCGGTGGTGGTGGCGGCGGCGGAGGCGGCGGCCGCTAGTCGCAACGGGGACAGGTGCAATTTCGAGGGGCAGGGGAAACTCCCCACGGGAGTTTCCCCTGCCCCTCGAAATTGCACCTGTCCCCCTCAGCGCTTGCCGCCCAGGAGCCCGCCCAGGATGCCGCGAAGCAGCTGCCGGCCCAGCCCGTTGGCGACGGTGCGTGTGGCCGATTTGGCCGCGGCTTCCACCGCGCCCTGGCGGCGCTTGGTGCCCCAGAGGAACTCGTCCATCTTCGAGCGCGGTGCCTCGGCAGGTGCCTTTCCGGCCGGCGCGCCCGGTGCCGGGGCGTCGGGCGCGGCGGCCTGTTCGGCGCGTTTGGCCAGCATCTCGAAGGCCGATTCGCGGTTCACCGGCGTGTCGTACTTGCCGCCCACGGGGCTGCGCGAGCGCACCGTCGCGCGCTCCTCGTCGGTGATCGCGCCCATGCGGCAGCGCGGCGGGCTGATGATGGCCCGCTCCACCGGCATCGGCACGGCCTTGGCCATCAGCATCGACACCAGGGCCTCGCCCACGCCCAGCTCGCCGATGGCCCTGGCCACGTCCACCTTCGGGTTCTGCACGAAGGTCTCGGCGGCGGCGCGCACGGCCTTCTGGTCGCGCGGCGTGAAGGCGCGCAGCGCGTGCTGCACGCGGTTGCCCAGCTGGCCCAGCACCTCGTCGGGGATGTCGTCGGGGTTTTGCGAGCAGAAGTAGATGCCCACGCCCTTGGAGCGGATCAGGCGCACCACCTGCTCGACGCGCTGTTTCAGCGCCGGCGGGCAGTCGTTGAACAGCAGGTGCGCTTCGTCGAAGAAGAACACCAGCTTGGGCACGTCCAGGTCGCCGACTTCGGGCAGGGTCTCGAACAGCTCGCTCAGCAGCCACAGCAGGAAGCTCGAATACAGGCGCGGGCGCAGGATGAGCTGGTCGGCGGCGATGAGGTTGATCACGCCGCGGCCGGACATGTCCTGGCGCATCAGGTCGGACAGCTGCAGGGCGGGTTCGCCGAAGAACTGCTTGCCGCCATCCTGCTCGAGCCGCAGCAGGGCGCGCTGGATCGCCGCCACCGACTGCGGGCTGACCAGGCCGTAGCGCTGGGACACCTCGGCCTTGTTCTCGGTGGTGAAGTTGAGCAGGGCGCGCAGGTCGTCGAGGTCGAGCAGCAGCAGGCCGTTGTCGTCGGCCAGCTTGAAGGCGATGTCCATCACGCCCGACTGGGTGTCGTTGAGCTCGAGCATGCGCGACATCAGCGCCGGCCCGACCTCGGACACCGTCGTGCGCAGCGGGTGGCCGAGCTTGCCGTAGAGGTCCCAGAACACCACCGGGCTGGCCTCGTTGGCGTAGCCTTCGAGGCCGATCTGCTGCACGCGGGCGGCGATCCGGTCGTTCATCGCGCCCGGCATGGCCAGGCCGGCGATGTCGCCCTTCACGTCGGCCATCACCACCGGCACGCCCAGGCGCGAGAAGCCCTCGGCCATCACCATCAGGGTCACCGACTTGCCGGTGCCGGTGGCGCCGGCGACCAGGCCGTGGCGGTTGCCGTACTTGCCGAGCAGGTGGACGGGCTGGTCGCCCTTGCCGATCAGGATGTCGCTCATTGAGGGTGGGCTCCGCGGGGTCTGGCCCGATTCTAGCCGCAGGGCAGGGCGGCCGGCGCTTGCCGCGGCGGCGCTGGCCTCGCTAGTCTGCCGGCCTGTTTTCCGGAAGGTCCCGATGCGTCCCTCACTCCTGCTGGTCCTTTGCGCCGCCCTGGCGCTGACTCTCCCCGCCGAAGCCCGCCGCGTGCCGGCCAACGCCCAGAAGCTCTACGACCAGCTCGAAGCCGCCAGCGACCAGTTCCGCGAAGGCCTGGCCGAGCTCGGCCGCGGCGAGGCGGTGCAGGGCCGCGAAACCATCCGCGAAGCTTCGGCGACGCTGCTGGAAGCCGCGCGCCGCTGCGGCGGCACGCGCGGCTGCGACACGTCGCGCTTCCTGGCCGCCTACGACGCGCTGGTGCAGGAAGGCGCCGGCCTGGCGGGCGGCGGCGAAGGCTTCACCACGCCCACCGACGGCGTGCGCCCGGCCGACGAGGCCTCGCCGGTGCTCGGCGCCATGCCCGCGTCGGCGCGCCCGGTGGCGATGCTGCGCGGCCGCGACCTGCGCGAGGTGATCGAGCTCAACGAGCCGGTGCGCGCGGCCCTGGCCGAGTGGCTGACCTGGATGCGCCCGCAGCTGATCACCAGCTGGGAGAACTACCAGCAGATGCGCTTTTTGATGTGGCCCGAGTACGAGCAGGCGGGCCTGCCCGAGGCGCTGCTGTTCGGCATCCTGGCCAAGGAATCCAACGGCCGCGTGCATGCGGTCTCGCGCGCCGGCGCCGCCGGCCCGATGCAGTTCATGCCGGCCACCGGTGCGCGTTTCGGCCTGGGCTGGCGCGACGGTTTCGACACCCGCTACGACCCGCAGCTGGCTTCGCGCGCCAGCGTGCTGTACTTCAACGAGCGCTTCGCCGAGCTGGGCGACGACCTCGAGTTCGCCGTGGCCGCCTACAACGGCGGCGAGGGCCGTGCGCTGCGGCTCAAGCGCGCGGCTGGCGGCAAGTCGTTCTGGCACCCGGACGTCTACGGCCAGCTGCCGCCCGAGACCCGCGACTACGTGCCCTACGTGCTGGCCGCGGCCTGGCTGTTCCTGCACCCGGAGGAGTACGGCCTGCAGTTCCCGCAGGTCGATGGCGCCGCGACCGTGCTCAAGCTGCAGGCACCGGCCTCGATCTACCAGCTCGCGATCTGCCTGGGCGGCCCGCGCGAGGGTTATTTCCGCGCGCTGCGCAACCTCAACCCGCGCTACGAGCCGCACCTGCCGATCGCCGCGGGCACCGAGCTGCGCGTGCCGGTGGCGGTGCCGCCCGAGTACCAGCGCCACTGCGTCACCGGCCCGCGCGCGGAGCAGGCGGTGCAGCTGATGGCCGCCAGCAAACCCACCGTTCCCGCGACCGCCACGCGCCCGCCCGCGGCGGGCGGCGCCGCGGGTCGCAGCTACCGCGTGAAGTCCGGCGACACCCTGCATGGCATCGCCCGCCGCAACGGCTGCCGCAGCGCCGAGGCCCTGGCCCGCGCCAACGGCCTGCGCTCGCCCTACGTCATCCGCGCCGGGCAGACGCTGCGGCTCGACGGCTGCCGTTAGCGTCGGCGTCCACGCCGCCTTAAGGCCCGGCGGGGCTAGCATCGGACTTCGTTCCAGGGGAGCCCCGCCATGAGCCAGCGCAACGACCCGGACGGCAGCCGCCTGCCGATCAAGCTCGACTCGACCAGCAATGGCGAGTTCATGCCGGTGCCGCTTGGGCCCGAGCACCACCAGGCCAATGCGCTGGCGGCCGAGCAGGCAGGCCTGAATGCGCGGCGCCTGGGCATCGGCCGTCGCGATTTCCTGGTGTCCGCCTGCGGCGCGGCCAGCTCGCTGCTGGCGATGAACGCGGCCTATGCCGCGGCCGGCAAGCGCGGCGGTTATTTCGACGTGCCGCCGGAAGCGGCGCTGGAGCCGGCGGCGGCCGAGGCCAGCGTCTCGGGCCGCGAGTTCATCTTCGACGTGCAGGGCCACTTCGTGAATCCCACCGGTGCGTGGACGCGCCGGTTGCCCGAGGGCGCGCGCCCGCTGGGCGGTTTCCCGGCCGAGGGCTGCGCGGCGGCGCAGCTGGGCGGCAACCTCGACCGCCTGCAGTGCTTCGGCCCGGACGCCTTCCTGCGCGACATCTTCCTGGACTCAGACACCTCGCTGATGGTGCTCAGCTTCGTGCCCTCGACCCGCGAGGGCGAGCCGCTGACCATCGAGGAGGCCGCAGCCACGGCGGCCATCGTCGAGACGATGCAGGGCACGCACCGACTGTTCCTGCACGGGCGCGTGAACCCGAACCAGGCCGGCGACCTCGAGGACATGGAACGCCTGGCGACGCAGTTCCGGATCAGCGCCTGGAAGACCTACACGCAGTGGGGCCCGAACGGCGAAAGCGGCTTCTGGATGGACGACGACGCCGGCCTGGCGATGATCGAAAACGCGCGCCGGCTCGACGTGCGCAACATCGCCATCCACAAGGGCCTGCCCTTCGGGCCGCGCAGCTACGAATACAGCACCTGCGCCGACATCGGCCGCGTGGGCAAGCGCTTCCCGGACGTGAACTTCCTGATCTACCACTCGGGCTTCGTCACCGACAAACCCGAAGGCCCCTATGATCCGGCGCGCACGGACGGCATCGACTCGCTGGTCTCGTCGGTGCTGGCGGCGGGGCTGGGCAAGGGCAGCAACGTCTACGCCGAGCTGGGCTCGACCTGGCGCTTCCTGATGCGCGACCCGGATTCGGCGGCGCATGCGCTGGGCAAGCTGCTCAAGTACCTGGGTGAGGACAACATCCTCTGGGGCACCGACTCGATCTGGTACGGCAGCCCGCAGGACCAGATCCAGGCCTTCCGCACCTTCCAGATCAGCCCGGAACTGCGCGAGAAGCACGGCTATCCGGAGATCACGCCGGCGATCCGCGCCAAGATCTTCGGCCTCAACGCGCTCAAGCTCTACCCGGTGGCCCGCGACGTGCTCGACCAGCACCTGGGCCGCGACGCCGTCGCCCGCGCCCGCGAGAACTACCGCAACGCCCCCGACCCCAGCTTCCTCACCTACGGCCCCCGCACCCGCCGCGAGTTCCTCAACTTCAAGGCCTGGGGCGGCTGAGCCCACCCGCACCACCCCTGTAGGAGCGCCTTCAGGCGCGAATCTTTTCGCGCTTTTGGGAGGGCCTTCAGGCCCGAGGATTCTCGCCTTGGGGTTTCGTAGAGCCGGGATCGTTCCCGGCGCACGGGTAAAAAAAGCAAAAGATTCGCGCCTGAAGGCGCTCCTACCGGGGGAGGGCGTTGGGGGTCAGAGGGCGTCCCAGCCGGGGCGGGGTTTGAAGCGGTCGCCGTGCCTGGCGGCGAGTTCTTCGAGGCG
Organism: Arenimonas sp. SCN 70-307; assembly: GCF_001724815.1. Taxonomy (GTDB): domain Bacteria; phylum Pseudomonadota; class Gammaproteobacteria; order Xanthomonadales; family Xanthomonadaceae; genus Arenimonas. Next base: position 17,244 of record NZ_MEDO01000001.1, read on the forward strand.
CGCCTTGAGCTTGGCGGCGCCGACGCTGCGGATGTGCTGGATCGGGCCGCCGCGGAAAGGCGCGAAGCCCGTGCCGAAGATCACGCCGGCGTCGAGCAGGTCGGCGTCGGAGACCACGCCGTCGTGCAGGCAGCTGACCGCCTCGTTGAGCAGCGGCAGCACCAGCCGGTCCTCGAGGTCCTCGGGGGCCCTGTAGTCCTTCGGCACCTCCGGCTTCACGGGCTTGCCGTTCTCCCACTTGTACAGGCCCTGGCCGTCCTTCTTGCCGCGCTTGCCCGGCTCGACCTTGAACGCGTCGGGCAGGGCCTGGCCGTGGAAGTCGGCCATGATCTTGCCCACGCTCGCGGCCACGTCCAGGCCCACCGTGTCCACCAGCTCGATCGGCCCCATCGGCATGCCGAACTTCAGCGCCGCCTTGTCGATCACCGGGCCCGGGATGCCCTCGGCGAAGGCCACGATGGCCTCCTGCATGTAGGGCGCCAGGATGCGGTTGACCAGGAAGCCCGGCGTGCCCGCCACCGGCACCGGCAGCTTGTCGATGGCCTTGCAGAAGGCCGCCAGGCGGCGCTCGGTCTCGGCGTCCATGCCGTCGTGGCGGACGATTTCCACCAGCGGCATCAGCGCCACCGGGTTGAAGTAGTGCAGGCCGGCGAAGCGCGCCGGGTCCTTGCGGCCCTCGCGCAGCTTCTCAAGCGCGATCGAGGACGTGTTCGAGACCAGCAGCGCGCCGGGCTTGAGCGTCTCCTCGACCTTGGCGAACAGCGCCTGCTTGGCCTCGAGGTTCTCGAAGATCGCCTCGATCACCAGGTCGGCCCCGGCCACGCCCGCGCCCTCGACGTCGGCCTTCAGGCGCGCGGCGGTGGCGGCGCGCTTGGCCTCGTCCTTGACCTTCTTCTCGAACAGCTTGGCGGCGCGGTCCAGCGCCGGCTGGATGTACTGCATCTCGCGGTCCTGCAGCGTCACCTCGAAGCCGCGCAGCGCGCACCAGGCGGCGATGTCGCCGCCCATCACGCCGGCGCCGATGACGTGCACCTTCTGGATGCCATGGTCTTTCCCGCCCAGCGACTTGAGCCGGTCCATCAGGAAGAACACCCGCACCAGGTTGTAGGCGGTGGGGCCGCCGGCGAGTTTCACCACGGCCCTGGCTTCGGCCTTCAGCGCCGCGTGCACCGGCAGGCCGCCGCTGCGGCGCCAGGTGTCGATCAGCGCGAACGGGGCGGGGTAGTGCTCCTTGCGCGCCTTTCGGGCGACCTGCTTGCTCATCTGGGGCGCGAGGATGGCGCGGGCCAGGCCGGTGTTGGTGGCCCAGGCCAGGAAGCGCTGCTTGAACGGGCGCTGGGCGCCGCGCTGGGCCAGCTTCACGGCCTCGTCGAGCAGCACGGCCGGCTCGACGACGCGGTCGACCAGGCCCATGGCCTTGGCGGCCGAGGCAGAGAGGCTGCGGCCGGTGAGCATCAGGTCCATCGCCGCCGGCGCGCCCAGCAGGCGCGGGGCGCGCACGCTGCCGCCCCAGCCGGGGAAGATGCCCAGCTTGACCTCGGGCAGGCCGATGCGGGTCTTGTCGTCGCGGCTGGCCACGCGGTAGCGGCAGGCCAGCGCCAGTTCGGTGCCGCCGCCCATGCAGTGGCCGTGGATGGCGGCTACGGTGGGGCAGCGCAGCTCGGCCAGCTTCTGGAACACCAGCTGGCCGTGGCGGATCCAGGCCTCGGTCTGGCCCTTGGCGGCGATGTCGCCGAAGCCCTTGATGTCGGCGCCCGGGATGAAACCCGCGGCCTTGCCGGAAATGATCACCAGGCCCTTGGGCAGTTCCAGCGCGATGCGCTCGAGCATGGACTCGAGTTCGTCGAGCACGGCGCGCGAGAGCGCGTTCACGCCCTGGTCGGCGCGGTTGAGGGTGAGCACCAGGATGCGGTCGGCGCGCAGGTCGGCCTGCCAGTGGGCGAGGCGAAGTCCGTCGAACATGGCGGGCTCCATACGTCAGGGTAGGGAAGGAAGTCCGTATCATCCGGGGCAGGCCCCGGGGGGTCAACGCCGGCGATGCGCCGGCCGGAACTTTCCCCGGCCCTGGATGTCCACGTAGCGGCCCGGATGGCCGCAGGAGCAGCGGCCCGGATGGGCGAAGATCAACTGGACCTGGCGCTCGTCAAGCGTGTGCAGGCAGGCGACAACTCGGCTTTCGACCTGCTGGTGCGCAAGTACCAGCACCGGATCGGCGCCGTGGTGTACCGGTTCGTGCCCGACCACGCCGAGGCCCAGGACATCGTCCAGGAAGCCTTCATCCGCGCCTACCGGGCGCTGGCGAACTTCCGTGGCGACGCCCAGTTCTACACCTGGCTCTACCGGATCGCCGTGAACACCGCCAAGAGCCACCTCGTCGCCGCCAAGCGCCGCCCCCCGACCGCCGACATCGCGGCCGAGGACGCCGAGCACCATGCCGGCGCCGGCCGCCTGCACGACCACGACACCCCCGAGAACCACCTGCTGCGCGAGGAAGTCGAGCAGGCCGTCACCGACACCGTGGCCGGCCTGCCCGAGGAACTGCGCCAGGCCATCACCCTGCGCGAGGTGGACGGCCTGAGCTACGAGGAAATCGCGCAGCTGATGAACTGCCCGATCGGTACGGTCCGTTCGCGCATCTTCCGCGCCCGCGAGGCCATCGACGCCCGCCTGCGCCCCCTGATGGACAAAGAGCGAGTGCGCCCATGAGCCAGCCCGATCCGAAACTGCTCGAGGACCTGAGCGCCTGGATGGACGGCGAATTGCCGCCCGACCAGGCCCGCTTCCTCGAGCGTCGCCTGGCCGGCGACCCGGCGCTGCGCGCACATTACGAGCGCTGGCAGCTCGCCTCCGCCGGGCTGCGCGGCCAGCCGCTGCGGCTGATGCCCGACTCGCTGGCCGGCGACATCGCCGTGGCGGTCGCCGCCGGGCCGCGGCCGGCGCGGCGCCGCTGGCCCTGGGCCGCCGGCGCGGTGGCGGCGGCGCTGTCGCTGGCACTGCTGCCCGGCCTGCTCGGGCGCGATTCCGCGCCGGCGCTGCCGCCGGCCAACCCGGGCCTGGTGGCGCGGCCGGCGCCGCCGCCGCTGGAGATCGCGCCGGTGGCCCCGGTTTCGCCGCTGCCGCTGCCGGTCGAGGGCCTGGCCCTGGGGCAGGAGCCGGTGGCGCGCCCCTGGCCGCGTTCGCCGGTGGCCCGCGATCCGCGGGCGATCGAGTCCTACCTGGTGCGCCACAACGCCCTGATCGGTGGTGATGGCGTCGGGGGCTTCATGCCCTACGTCGACGTCGTCGCCCACGACGAGCGCACGGAGGCGGCGCCTTCGCCGGAGCGCGACGAGCGGTGACCGCCCGCCGCCTCGCTGCATCGATCTTCCTGCTGCTGTGGCTGCCGCTCGCGGCCCTGGCCGACGAGGCCGGTGACTGGCTGGCGCGTGTCGGCCCGGCCCTGCGCGGGCTCGATTACCAGGGCACGCTGGTGGTGGTGGCCGAAGGCCGCGTCGAGACCCTGCGGGTATTCCATGCCGCCGGCGGCGACCGCGAGCGCCTGGTGGCGCTGAGCGGCCCGCCGCGCGAAGTCATCCGCGACGGCCAGCGCGTGATGTCCATCGGTGCCGGCGAGCCCGCGGTGGCCTACGACCTCGACCAGGCCGGACGCTGGAGCGTGGCGCTGGCGCTGTCCGAGGCCGCCGGTCTCACCGGCTATCGCGCCCGCCTCGCCGGCGAGGGCCGCGTCGCCGGGCACGCCGCGGTGCGCGTGGAAGTGCTGGCCGATGACGCCTGGCGTTATGGCTACCGGCTCTGGCTCGAGCGCGAAAGCGCGCTGCCGCTGCGCGTGGACCTGCTCGACCGCGGCGGCCGCGTGGTGGAGCAGGTGGCCTTCACCGAACTGCAGCTGGGCGTGGCGCCCGACGAAGCCGACCTGCGACCTTCGTCCGGTGCGCCGCTGCAGCGCGTCGCCGGCCCGCCGCCGGCCGGCAACGGCGACGTGGCCTGGCGGGTGCCGGCGCCGCCGCCGGGCTTCCGCCTGCGCGCCGCGCGGCCGCTGCCGGGCGGCGGCGCGCATCTTCTCTACGGCGATGGCCTGGCCAGCGTGTCGGTTTATGTCGAGCCAGTCGCCAACGCCCTGCGCGGCAGCCTGAGCCAGCAGCGCGGCGCAGTGCACGCGCGCTCGTTCTGGCTCGATGGCTGGCAGGTACTGGCGCTGGGCAAGGTGCCGCCGGCCACGGTGGAGCACTTCGCGCGCACGGTGCGCCCGGTGCCGCCCGGTGGCTGAGCGCGACGCCGAAGTGCTGCAATGCACCGACGGGCGCCTGAGCCTGCGCCTGCTCGGCAGCGCCTGCGAAGGCTGCGTCGGCGGCTGCGGCGGACGCTGCAGTCTTTTCGCCGGCAACGACGGCGTGGTCGAACTCGAAGTGCCGTCCGATGCGGTGCACCCGCCCGGCCAGCGGCTGCGCCTTGCGATGGACGATGGCGCGCTGCGTCGTGCGGCCTGGCGCGGTTACGGCCGCGTGCTGCTGGGCCTGCTCGCGGGCGCGGCGGCGGGGCAGGCGCTGGGGCGTGCACTGGATTTTCATGCCGACGCACTCAGCCTCGCGGGATTGGTGCTGGGAACTTTCCTGGCGGCGCGGTTCTCAAAGCCCCGCCTGCCCGGTCCGTTGCTCACGCCCGCCGGTGCGGACGAAACCCGAGAGAACACGACGGAGTCCTGAACCCATGAAGTCACTGTTCCCCCGCGCGCTGCTCCTGGCCCTGGCGCTGGCGTCGCCGGTCCTGATGGCGCAGGCCCCGGCGGCCGAGCCGGCGCCGATGGTCAACCTTCCCGATTTCACCCGCCTGGTCGAGGCCACCGGCCCGGCCGTCGTCAACATCGAGGCCAGCATCCCGCGCACGGCGCGCGGCGCCGCGGCGCAGTCCGGCCCGCAGCTGCCCGAGGACATGCCCGAGGAGCTGCAGGAATATTTCCGCCGCCACTTCGGCCTGCCCGGGATGCCGGGCCCGCCCGGCGGGCCCGATCGCGCGCCGCGCCGCGGCACCTCGCAGGGCAGCGGCTTCGTGATTTCCGCCGATGGCTACGTGCTCACCAACCACCACGTCGTCAACGGCGCCGACCGCATCATCGTGCGCCTGAGCGACCGCCGCGAGTTCGAGGCCACGCTGGTGGGCAGCGACCCGCTGTCCGACGTGGCCCTGCTCAAGGTCGGCGCGCGCGGCCTGCCGGTGCTGCGGGTCGGCGACTCGCGCCGCCTCAAGCCCGGCCAGTGGGTGCTGGCCATCGGCTCGCCCTTCGGCTTCGAACATTCGGTCACCGCCGGCGTGGTCAGCGGCGTCGGCCGCCGCTCGGCCGACCCGAGCCAGCAGTACGTGCCTTTCATCCAGACCGACGTCGCCATCAACCGCGGCAATTCCGGCGGCCCGCTGCTCAACACCCGCGGCGAGGTGGTGGGCATCAATTCGCAGATCTTCTCCAACTCGGGCGGCTACATGGGCGTGAGCTTCGCCATCCCCATCGAGGTGGCCATGAACGCCGTGCGCCAGCTGCGCGAGACCGGCCGGGTCGAGCGCGGCCAGCTCGGCGTGCGCATCCGCGACGTGAGCCGCGACCAGCTCGCCGAACTCGGCCTCGACCGCCCGGCCGGCGCCTTCGTCGATGGCGTCGAGAACGGGTCGGCCGCGGCCCGCGCAGGCATCCGCCCGGGGGACGTCATCACGGCCTTCAACGGCCGCGAAATCGGCGGCTCGTCCGAACTGCCGCCCATCGTCGGCGCGCTGCCGCCCGGCACCCGCGCCACGGTGACGGTGCAGCGCGACGGCAAGCCGCGTGAAATCGTCGTCACCCTGATGGCGCTGGCCATGGCGCAGGCGCCGGCCCCGGCCGACGCGCCGGCCCAGGCCCCGGCCGCCAATCCGATCGGCCTGGAGGTCGAGGCGCTCGACGCCGCCGCGCGCTCGGCCATGGGCCTTCAGGCGGGCGAGGGCGTGCTGGTGGCCAGGGTCTCGGGCCTGGCCGCCCGCCAGGCCGGGCTCTCGCCCGGCGACGTGGTGCTGAGGGTGGGGCGCCGGGACGTGGGCTCGGTGGCCGATTTCCGGGCCGCCACCCAGGACCTCAAGGCCGGCGACGAGGTCCGGCTGCTGGTGCGCAATGCCCGCTCGACCGGCTTCGTGAGCTTCGTGCTGCGCTGAACCCGTCCCGCGGCCGGCCCCGGCGGGCCGGCCCGCGGGGGCTGTGCGATAATGGCCCGTTTACGACCACGAACCGGTAATCCGACCGCCCCCGCATGCAGCACATCCGCAATTTCTCCATCATCGCCCACGTGGACCACGGCAAGTCCACGCTCGCCGACCGCATCATCCAGATCTGCGGCGGCCTGCAGGCGCGCGAGATGGAAGCCCAGGTGCTCGACTCGAACCCGATCGAGCGCGAGCGCGGCATCACCATCAAGGCCCAGTCGGTCACGCTGCCCTATACCGCGAAGGACGGCGTCACCTACCAGTTCAACTTCATCGACACCCCCGGCCACGTCGACTTCAGCTACGAGGTCAGCCGCTCGCTGGCCGCCTGCGAGGGCGCGCTGCTGGTGGTCGACGCCGCCCAGGGCGTCGAGGCGCAGTCGGTGGCCAACTGCTACACCGCGGTCGAGCAGGGCCTGGAAGTGGTGCCGGTGCTCAACAAGATCGACCTGCCCACGGCCGACACCGAGCGCGTGAAGAAGGAAATCGAGGCCGTCATCGGCATCGACGCCGAGGACGCCGTGGCCATCAGCGCCAAGACCGGCCTGAACGTCGAGGACGTGCTCGAGGCCATCGTCAAGCGCATCCCGCCGCCTAAGCCGCGCGACACCGACAAGCTGCAGGCGCTGATCATCGACTCGTGGTTCGACAACTACCTGGGCGTGGTCTCGCTGGTGCGCGTGATGCAGGGCGAGATCAAGCCGGGCGACAAGATGCTGGTCATGTCCACCGGCCGCACCCACCAGGTGGACTCGGTCGGCGTGTTCACGCCCAAGCGCAAGGTGCTGCCCAAGCTGGGCGCCGGCGAAGTGGGCTGGATCACCGCGTCCATCAAGGACGTGCACGGCGCGCCGGTGGGCGACACGCTCACCCTGGCCAGCGACCCGGCCCCGTCCCCGCTGCCGGGCTTCCAGGAAATGCAGCCGCGCGTGTTCGCCGGCCTGTTCCCGGTGGACGCCGAGGACTACCCGGCGCTTCGCGAGGCGCTGGAGAAGCTCAAGCTCAACGACGCCGCGCTGCGCTTCGAGCCGGAAAGCTCGGAGGCCATGGGCTTCGGCTTCCGCTGCGGCTTCCTGGGCATGCTGCACATGGAGATCGTGCAGGAGCGCCTCGAGCGTGAGTACGACCTCAACCTCATCACCACCGCGCCCACCGTCATCTACGAGGTCCTGCTCACCGACGGCTCCATCCTTTCGCTCGACAACCCGGCCAAGCTGCCGGCGGTGAACAAGATCGAGGAAATCCGCGAGCCGATCATCCGCGCCAACATCCTCACGCCGCCCGACTACGTGGGCAACGTGATCAAGCTGTGCGAGGAGAAGCGCGGCTCCCAGATCGGCATCACCTACCTCGGTTCGCAGGTGCAGATCAGCTACGAGCTGCCGATGGCCGAAGTGGTGCTCGACTTCTTCGATCGCCTCAAGTCGGTCTCGCGCGGCTACGCCTCGCTCGACTACCACTTCCAGCGCTTCGAGGCCGGCCCGTTCGTGCGCGTGGACACGCTGATCAACGGCGACAAGGTCGATGCGCTCTCGCTCATCGTGCACCGCAGCCATGCCGACCGGCGCGGCCGCGACCTGTGCGAGAAGATGCGCGAGCTGATCCCGCGCCAGATGTTCGACGTGGCCATCCAGGCGGCCGTCGGTTCGCAGATCATCGCGCGCTCCACGGTCAAGGCGATGCGCAAGAACGTGCTGGCCAAGTGCTACGGCGGCGACGCCACCCGCAAGAAGAAGCTCCTGGAGAAGCAGAAGGAAGGCAAGAAGCGCATGAAGCAGGTCGGCCGGGTGGAAATCCCGCAGGAGGCCTTCCTCGCCGTGCTCCAGGTGGACAACAAGTAAGCGGCCCCCGCCGCGAGGATTCCCGACGCGTGAAAATCGACCTTGCCCTGATCCTGACCGTCCTTTCGGCCGTCACCGGCCTCGTCTGGCTGGTCGACCGACTGGCCTTCGCGCCCAAGCGCCGGCTGATGCAGGCCGAAGGCGAGGAAGTCGCCGAGCCGGTGCTGGTGGACTACGCCCGCCAGCTGTTCCCGATCATCTTCATCGTGCTGGTGCTGCGCAGCTTCCTGGCCGAGCCCTTCCGCATCCCGTCGAGCTCGATGATGCCGACCCTGCTGGTGGGCGACTTCATCCTGGTCAACAAGTTCACCTATGGCATCCGCCTGCCGGTGGCCAACACCAAGATCATCGAGATGGGCTCGCCGGCCCGCGGCGACGTGGTGGTGTTCCGCTACCCGGGTTACAGCCCGGAGGACGAACGCGCCGGCACCGACTACATCAAGCGCATCGTTGGCCTGCCGGGCGACCGCATCGCGTTTCGCGACCAGACGCTGCTGGTGAACGGCCAGCCGGTGGCCAAGCAGGCCGCCGGGGTCTACATCGGCAGTGGCCAGGGTCGGGCCATGACCGGCGCCACCCAGTACGAGGTGGACCTGGGCGAGGGCCGCAAGCACCTGATCCTCGAGGAAAGCCGCTTCTCCAACCCCCGCGCCGAGGGCGAGTGGGTGGTGCCGGAGGGCCATTTCTTCGCCATGGGCGACAACCGCGACCGCAGCGAGGACAGCCGCTGGTGGGGTTTCGTGCCCGAGGAGAACCTGGTGGGCAAGGCCTTCGTGGTCTGGCTCAACTGCGAGGGCTGGTTCTGCTCCGGGGCGTTTGACTACACCCGGATTGGCGATACCATCCGCTGAACTGGCCACCCGGGGGAGAGGACATGGTTCGCAAGCCGCACGGCATGACGCTGATGAGTTTCGTGATGGTGCTGATCGTCGTGGGCTTCTTCGCCCTCGTCGTGATGAAACTGTTCCCGATGTACAGCGAGAATTTCAACCTCAAGGGCGTGATGAAGGAGTACGCGGCGCAGCCGAACTCCGCCTCCATCCCGCCGGCGCAGATGCACACCGACCTCAATCGTCGCTTCGGCATCGCCTACGTTTCGTCGGTGAAGAAGGAGCACATCAAGCTCGTGCGCGAGGGCGGCGTGAGCAAGCTCAACATCGCCTACGAGGTGCGCGTGCCCTTGTTCGGCAACCTCGACGTGGTGGGCAAGTTCGACCACACGGTCGATCTGACGGGTCGCCCGGCCGAGTGACGGATCGGATCGGCCACCGCTTCCGATCCACCGAACTGCTGCAACAGGCCCTCCGGCACCGCAGCGCGGGTTCGCCGCACAACGAGCGCCTGGAATTCCTCGGCGACGCCCTGGTCAACCTGGTCGTCGCCGAAGCCCTTTACGAACGCTGGCCCAAGGCCGACGAGGGCACGCTCACGCGTGCCCGCGCCAGCCTGGTGCGCGAGTCCTCGCTGGCCGAGATCGCCCGCGCCCTGGGCCTGGGCGACCGCCTCGAGCTGGGCCCGGGCGAGATGAAGAGCGGCGGACACCGCCGCGACTCCATCCTCGCCGACGCCGTCGAGGCCATCGTCGGCGCCATCCACCTCGACGCCGGTTTCGAGGCCTGCCGCGCCGCCGTGCTGCCCTGGTTCGAGCCCGGCCTGGCCGAACTGCCCACCGGCAAGGCCGAAAAAGACCCCAAGACCCGCCTGCAGGAATGGCTGCAGGCGCGCCAGCGCGCGCGCCCGGCCTACCGCCTGGTCGAGACCCTGGGCGACGAGCATGCCCGGGTGTTCCGCGTGGCCTGCGAAACCACCGATCCGGCGCACGAGGCCTTCGCCGAAGGCAACTCGCTGCGCGCCGCCGAACAACTCGCCGCCGAACGCGTGCTGGCGATGCTGGAGAGCAAGTGAGCCACGACGCCACCCCCGACACCCCGTTCCGCGCCGGCACCGTCGCCGTGCTCGGCCGCCCGAACGTGGGCAAGTCCACCCTGGTCAATGCCCTGGTGGGCGCCAAGGTGAGCATCGTTTCGCCGCGCCCGCAGACCACCCGGCACCGCCTGCTGGGCATCGCCACCTTCGGGCATGGCCAGCTGCTGCTGGTGGACACCCCCGGCATCCACCGCGAGCAGAAGCGCGCCATGAACCGCATGATGAACCGCGCCGCGCGCGGCGCGGTGGAGGGCGTGGACGCGGCGGCGCTGGTGATCGAGGCCGGCCGCTGGACCGAGGAGGACGGCCTGGCCTACTCGGCGCTGCGGCAGTCGGGCGTGCCGGTGGTGCTGGTGGTGAACAAGGTCGACAAGCTGGCCGACAAGACCGCGCTGCTGCCCTTCATCGCCCAGATCACCCACGAGCGCGAGTTCGCCTCGGTGCACCCGGTGTCGGCCATGAAGGGCAAGGGCCTGGAGGCGCTGGTCAAGGACCTGATCTTCCTGATGCCGGAATCCGAGCCGCATTTCGGCGAGGACGAGATCACCGATCGCAGCGAACGCTTCCTGGCGGGCGAACTGGTGCGCGAGCAGCTGATGCTGCGCCTGGGCGAGGAGCTGCCGTACTCGACCACGGTCGAAATCGAGAAGTTCGAGGAAGACGGCGAGCTGCTGCGCATCGCCGCCGTCGTCTGGGTCGAGCGCGAGGGCCAGAAGCCGATCGTCATCGGCAAGGGCGGCGAGCGCATGAAGGCCATCAGCACTGGCGCGCGCATCGGCATGGAGAAGCTGTTCGGCCGCAAGGTCTTCCTCGAGACCTGGTGCCGCGTACGCGAGGGCTGGTCCGACGACGAGGCCGCGCTGCGGCGTTTCGGTTATTCGGACTGAACCATGCGCGTGCTCGCGCAGCCCGCCTACGTGCTGCACGCGCGCCCCTGGCGCGAAACCAGCCTGATCGTCGAATTGCTCACCCGCGACCACGGCCGGGTGGGCGTGGTCGTGCGCGGCGTGCAGGGCGCCAAGCGCCATCCGCTGCGCGCCGCACTGCAGCCGCTGCAGCACCTGCGCGCTGATTTCCTGCCGCGCGGCGAGCTGGCGCGCCTGCTGCAGGCCGAAGCGGTGGACGCGGCGCCGCGCCTGGCCGGCGAGCCGCTGATGGCGTCGTTCTACGTCAGCGAGCTGCTGGTGCGGCTGGTGCCGCGCCAGGATCCTTCGCCCGAACTCTACGAGCGCTACGGCGAGCTGCGCGCCGCCCTGGCCGACGCCGATGGCCTGGCCTGGCAGCTGCGCCGCTTCGAGCGCGACCTGCTCGAGGTGCTGGGCTACGGCCTGCCGCTGGACGAGGCCGAGGACGGCGAGGCCATCGACCCGGCGGCGCGCTACCGGCTCGACGCCGAGCGCGGCGCCATCCGCGACCGCAGCCATGCGCCCGGCTCGACCAGCGGCGCCGCGCTGCTGGCCCTGGCCGCGGACCGTTGCCCGCCGCCCGAGCAGCTGGCCGAACTGCGCGGCGCGCTGCGCGGCGTGCTGGCCAGCCACCTTGGTGCGCAGGGCCTCAAATCCTGGGGCCTGCTGTCGGAGCTGGCGCGGCTCGGCCGCGACTGAGGCCGCTCAGGCCTCGCCAAGCAGGCGCGCGCAGCAGTCCTCGAAGCCGGCCAGCGCGCCGGCATCGCCGGGCTCCGCGTGCAGCGCGCGCACGGCGGCCAGCAGGGGCAGGGCGCCGACGAAACCGCAGCTGGCCTTGAGCCGGTGCAGCACCGCGCGCGCCGGCGCGTGTTCGCCGGCGGCGCAGTGGGCGGCCACTTCCCGTCGCTGCGACGGCAGTTCGGCCAGGAACAACGCGCGCAGCTGCGCCAGCGCCGCCGGCTGCCCGGCCACCGCGGCCAGTCCGGCGGCCTCGTCCCAGGGCGGCAGCGCCCCGGGCGGCAGCACCGCCGCCACGGCGCGGCGCAGCGCCGCCAGTTCGATCGGTTTGGCCAGCACGCGCAGGAAGCCCGGCGCCACGGCGCCGTCGTCGGCACTCAGGGCCAGGGCCGGCGTGGCCAGCCCGTCCGCACGCAGCCCGGCCAGCAGGTCCTCGCCCCGGCCGTCGGGCAACTGCAGGTCGAACAACCACAGCGAATGGCCGCCGGCGCGCGCCAGGCCCGCTGCTTCGGCCAGCGTCGCCGCGTGGTCCACCGTGGCCGGCAGCGCGGCCAGGCCCGCCGCCAGGGTGGCGGCGCTGACCGGGTCGTCCTCGAGCAGCAGCAGGCGGGGGTTCATCGCGATTCCCGTTTGATGGCCATCGACTAGGCACTATGCTGGCCAGCATGCGGCGAGCGTTCCGACCCGGCAAGATCCTGTGCGGCCTGCTGCTGATCGTGGCGGCGCTGCCGCTGCAGGCGCGCGTGCTGCGCATGGACGTGGACGTGCTGCGCTCCGGCGCCGCCACCGCGCAGGGCTTGCGCGTGCAGCTCGACTGGCCCGAGGGCGCGGCCACCGGCGAGCTGCGGCTCGAGGCCGAGCGCATCGAGATGCCGGCGCTGGGCCACGTGCACCGGCGGGTGAGCTGGCAGTGTCCGCTCGAACGCAGCGCGGACCCGGGCTGGAAGTGCGAAGGCAGCGTGCGCTCGGCCGCCGGCGGCGGCACGCTGGCCCTTTCCCTCTCCAGTGCGCAGATCGAAGCCGTGCTCGCCGCGTCCGGTGCGCGCGTGCGCTACGACTGGCAGGCCGCCGCGCCCGACCTGCACCGCGTGGACCTGCGCGCGGTGCCGGTGGCCTGGCTCGAGGCCTTCCTGGCCTCGGTCTGGGAAGCGGGGCAGTGGAGCGACGGCCAGCTGGCGGGCCGCGTCGACCTGCAGCTGCCGGCCAATGCGCCGCTGGCGGTGCAGACCGACCTGCAGCTGTCCGGGGTCGGGCTCGAAACGCCCGACGGCTGGCTGGCCGCGGCGGGCATGCAGGGTCGCCTGCGCCTGGATTATCGCGAGCGCGCCGGGCAGCCGGCCGTGGACGTGCGCTACGAGGCGCGTGGCGGCGAGTTCCTGGTCGGCAGCCTGTACGTGCCGCTGCCGGAAACGCCGGTGGCGGTGGACGTGCAGCTGCGCGGCGAAGCGGGTGGCTGGCAGGTTCCCGCCTTCGCCTGGCGCGACGGCGGGGTGCTGCAGGCCAGCGGCTCGGCCCGTTTCGACGCCGCCGGCGAGGTATCGGACTTGCGCCTGTCGATGGCGCTGGGCGAACTGGCCACCGCCCGCGACCGCTACCTCAGCGGCTACCTCGCGCCGGCAGGTTTCGCCGACCTGGTGCTCAGCGGGCAAGCGAGCGCCGAGATCGACCTGCGCGCCGGCGAGCTCCAGTCCCTCGCACTCGGCCTCGGGCAGCTGACGGCCATCGATCCGCGCCAGCGCTTCATCCTCGCCGGCGCGCAGGGCGACCTGCGCTGGACCGCGGCCGCCGGGGCCCAGCCCGGCTTCCTGGCCTGGGACCGCGGCGCCCTGTTCGGTATCGGCCTGGGCGGGGCGCGCATGGGCTTCACCAGCGCCGACGGCCAGCTGCGCCTGGTTTCGCCGGTGGATATCCCGGCGCTGGAGGGGCGGATCCGCCTCGACCACCTGCGCTGGCAGCCGCCCGGGGGCGGGCAGGGCACGCGTTTCCAGCTCGGCGCCACGCTCGAGGAGCTCGACCTCGGCAGCCTCTCGCAGCGCCTGGGCTGGCCGCCGTTCACCGGCACCCTGGGCGGCCGCATTCCCTCGGCGCGCTACGAGGGCAACGTACTCACGCTCGACGGTGGCCTGGCCATGCAGGTCTTCGGCGGCACGGTCTCGCTGTCGGAGCTGGTGATGGAGCGCCCCTTCGGCGTGGCGCCCACGCTTTCGGCCGACGTCGGCATCGAGGACATCGACATGGAGCCGATGACCGAGGCCTTCGGCTTCGGATCGATCACCGGCCGCATGGACGGCCGCATCAGCGGCCTGCGCATGGTGGACTGGTCGCCGGTGGCCTTCGACGCCTGGCTGGGCTCGGACCCGGCCTGGAAGGGCCGGCGGCGCATCAGCCAGCGCGCGGTCGAGGACATTTCCAAGGTCGGCGGCGGCGGCGGCCTGATGGGCGGCCTGCAGGCGCAGGCGCTGCGCCTGTTCGACGACTTCCGCTACGCGCGCCTGGGCCTGGGCTGCCGGCTGCGCGACAACGTTTGCGCGATGTCGGGTGTCGGTTCAGCCGGCGATGGCTATACCATCGTCGAAGGAGCCGGCCTGCCGCGCATCCAGGTGGTGGGGTTCCGCCGCCGCGTCGACTGGCCCACCCTGGTGGCGCGCCTCGTGGCCGCCACCGAGGGCCAGTCCCCGGTCATCGATTGACGCAATGAAGGAGAGCGAAATGGGCATGGACATGAAACGTTGGCTTCTGGCCCCCGCGCTTGCGCTGGGCGTGTTCACGCTGGGCGCCTGCGTGACCATCAACGTGTATTTCCCGGCGGCCGAGGCGCAGCAGGCGGCCGAGGAGTTCGTCGAGAAGGTGCTGGGCGAGGACGGCAAGGCCGCGCCAACCGACGGCAATCCGCGCGCCCAGGCGCCGGCGACGCGCCGCGGCTTCAACCCGCTCTCGCTGCTGATCGGCGAGGCGCACGCACAGCAGGCCGACATCACCATCCGCACGCCGGCCATCCAGGCGATCCAGGACCGCATGGCCGCGCGTTTCCAGTCGTCCCTGCAGGCGCACTTCGACTCGGGCGCCATGGGCTTCGGCCGCGACGGCCTGGTGGTGCTGCGCGATCCCTCGAAGGTGGCGCTCAAGGACCGCGTGGCCGTGAACCAGCTGGTGGCCGACGAGAACCGCGACCGCAACGCGGTCTATCGCGAGATCGCCGTGGCCAACAACCACCCCGAGTGGGAGCAGCAGATCCGCGAGACCTTCGCCCGCCAGTGGGTGACCAGCGCCCGCGCGGGCTGGTGGTACCAGGCCAGCGACGGCACCTGGAAGCAAAAATAAAGCACCCGGAGCGCGGATTTGCGACAATCCGCGCCCCTTTGTTTCCCTGGCGTCACCGTGGCCCGTACCCGACTCAAGCAGCGCCCCCCGTTCCAACTGCAGATCACCGACCTCAGCCACGATGGCCGCGGCGTCGGCCGGCGCGAGGGTAAGGCGATTTTCGTCAGCGGCGCGCTGCCGGGCGAAACCGTGATGGTCGAGCAGACCGGCCGCAACCGCCACTTCGACGAGGGCCGCGCGCTCGAGGTGCTCGTCGCCTCGCCCGACCGCGTGCCGCCGCGCTGTCCCCACTTCGGCACCTGCGCCGGCTGCGTGCTCCAGCACCTGTCCGAGCCGCGCCAGATCGAAGCCAAGCACGGCGTGCTGCTCGACAACCTCAAGCGCATCGGCCACGTCGAGCCGGCCCGCGTGCTCGAGCCGCTGACCGACGTGGCCTGGGGTTATCGCCGAAAGGGCCGCTTCTCGGTGCGATTCGTCGAGAAGAAGGGCAAGGCGGTGGTGGGCTTCCGCGAGACCAACCCGCGCTTCGTCGCGGACCTTTCCACCTGCCACACGGTGATTCCCGCCATCGCGGAGAAGATCCCGGCGCTGGGCGCGCTGGTCGATTCGCTCGACGGCAAGCGCACCTTGCCTCAGATCGAGTTCATCGCCGGCGAGCAGGGCGTGGCCCTGGTGTTCCGCCACCTCGAGCCGCTGTCGGACGACGACCTTGCACGCCTGGTGGCGTTCGCGAAGGACAGCGGCTTCGCCGTGTTCCTGCAGCCCGGCGGCATCGAATCGGTGCGGCCCCTGTGGCCCGAACAGGTGGAGCTGTCGTTCGCGCTGCCGCAGTGGGACCTGCACCTGGGCTTCCGGCCGCTGGACTTCATCCAGGTCAACGCCGGGCTCAACGACAAGATGATCGCCAAGGCCATCGAGCTGCTCGATCCGCAGCCGGGCGATCGCGTGCTCGATCTCTTCTGCGGCCTGGGCAACTTCACCCTGCCGCTGGCGCGCCGCGCCGGCCAGGTGGTGGGCGTCGAAGGCGAGGCCGGCCTGGTGGCCCGCGCCCGCGAGAACGCCGCGCGCAACGGACTTGCAAACGTCGAATTCCACGCCGCCGACCTGGCCAAGGACCTCGGCGGCGAGCCGTGGATGAAGGCCGGCTTCGACAAGCTGCTGCTCGACCCGCCGCGCGCCGGCGCCGCCGAGGTGCTGGCCCAGCTGCCGCTCAAGGGCATCCACCGCATCGTCTACGTGTCCTGCCACCCGGGCTCGCTGGCCCGCGACGCCGGTTTCCTGGTGCGCGAGCGCGGCTACCGGCTGGTGGCGGCCGGCGCGATGGACATGTTCCCGCAGACCGCGCACGTCGAATCGATCGCGCTGTTCGAGAAATAGGACCAGGGGCCGCCATGGGCATCGAGATCGAACGCAAGTTCCTGCTGGCCGGCGACGGCTGGCGCGCGCAGGTGGTGAAGTCGGTGCGCATGGCCCAGGGCTACATCAACGACATGGCCGCGATGCGCGAAGGCCGGCAGAACGCCTCGGTGCGGGTGCGCATCGCCGGCGACGCGGCCTTCCTCAACCTCAAGTCGCGCGAGCTGGGCAGCACCCGCCAGGAGTTCGACTACCCGATCCCGGTGGCCGACGCCGAGGCGCTGCTGGCGCTGTGCGTGGGCGGCCGCATCGACAAGGTGCGGCACTACGTGCAGCACGAAGGCCACACCTGGGAAGTGGATGAATTCGCCGGCGACAACGCCGGCCTGGTGGTGGCCGAGCTCGAGCTGGCCAGCGCCGACGAGGCTTTCGCGCGCCCGGCCTGGCTGGGCCGCGAGGTGACCGAGGAGCTTCGCTACTACAACCTGGCGCTCGCCGAGCGCCCGTATTCGCGCTGGAACGCGCAGGAGAAAGCCTGATGCTGGTGGTGGGAATCAGCGGCCTTGAACTGACGGCCGAAGAGCGGGCGTGGTTGCAGCACCCGGCGGTGTCGGGCGTGATCCTGTTCAAGCGCAACTTCGCCTCGCGCGGGCAGGTGGCGGCGCTGTGCGCCGACATCCGCGCCACCGCGCCGCGCCCGCAGCTGCTGTGCGTGGACCAGGAGGGCGGGCGCGTGCAGCGCTTCCGCGAGGGCTACGCCGAGCTGCCGGCGCTCGAGGGCTTCGGCAAGCTCTACGCCGCCGACCGCGACGCCGCGCTGGCGCTGGCCCGCGAGCACGCCTGGCTGATGGCCAGCGAAATCCTCGCCACGGGCCTGGACCTGAGCTTCGCGCCGGTGGTGGACCTCGGCCGCGGCAACCTGGCCATCGGCAACCGCGCCTTCGACGCCGACCCGGGCATCGTGGCCGACTTCACCCGCGCCTATGTCGCCGGCATGCACGAGGCCGGCATGGCCGCCACGCTCAAGCACTTCCCGGGCCACGGCTCGGTGCTGGAGGACACCCACTTCGACGACGCCGTCGACCCGCGCCCGCTGGCCGAGCTGCAGGCGCTGGACCTGGTGCCTTTCGCCGCCGGCATCGCCGCCGGCGCGCCGGCGGTGATGATGGCGCACGTGAAGTACCCGGCCGTGGCCCCCGAGCCCGCCGGCTACTCGCCGCGCTGGATCCGCGAGATCCTTCGCCGCGACATGGGTTTCGGCGGCATCGTCTTCAGCGACGACATCGGCATGGCCGCGGCCGAATCCGCCGGCGGGGTGAAGGCGCGCATCGACGCCCACCTCGACGCCGGCTGCGACGTGGTGCTGGTCTGCGCGCCGGCCCTGGTGGCCGACTCGCTGCGCGCCGTCGACGACCGCCCGGCGCCGCCGGCCGCGCTGCTTTCGCCGCTGATGGCGCGCACCACGCTGGCCTGGGACACCCTGCTGGCCGACGCACGCTACGATGGGGCGCGCGCCGCGCTGCGACGCCTCGAGCAAGGAAACGCCTGACATGTCGCCCGAACTGAGCACCGCCCTGGCCAACTCCGACCGCCTGTTCGAACAGGCCGAACTGGAAGCGGCCATCGACCGCATCGCCGCCGACATCGACCGCGACTACGCCGGCGGCGAGCGCCCGGTCTACCTGACCGTGATGCACGGCGGCCTGCTGTTCGCCTCGCGCCTGGCGCTGGCGCTCAAGACCGACCTGGAGTTCGACTACCTGCACGCCACCCGTTACCGCGGCGCCACCACCGGTGCCGGGCTGCAGTGGCTGCACCGCCCGGCCACGCCGCTCAAGGGCCGGCGTGTGCTGGTGGCCGACGACATCCTCGACGAGGGCCACACGCTCAAGGCCATCGTGCAGTGGTGCCGCGAGCAGGGCGCCACCGAGGTGCGCGTGGCCGTGCTGGCGCTCAAGCTGCACGAGCGCCGGGTCGAAGGCATCGCCGCCGATTACATCGCGGTGGAGGTACCCGACCGCTACGTCTACGGCTACGGCATGGACTTCCACGAGCAGGGCCGCAACCTGCCCGCCATCCTCGCGCTCAAGGATTGAACATGGCCGCCATCGACCTCGCCATCATCGGTGGCACCGGCATCTACAAGCTGGCCGCGCTGCGCGATCCGCAGGCCATCGAGGGCGACACGCCCTGGGGCCGGCCCTCGGGCCCCGTGCGCGTGGGCACGCTGGCCGGCCGCCGCGTGGCCTTCCTGGCCCGCCACGGCGAGGGCCACGCGCTGCCGCCGCACCGGGTGAACTACCGCGCCAACCTCTGGCAGCTCAAGCACCTCGGCGCCACGCGGGTGCTGGCGGTGAACACCGTCGGCGGCATCACCGAACGCTACGGCCCGCAGGTGCTGGGCCTGCCGGACCAACTGATCGACTACACCTGGGGCCGCGCCTCGAGCTTCTGGGACGACGAAGGCGGCGAGCTGCTGCACGTGGATTTTGGCGACCCCTACACCCCCTCGCTGCGCGCCGCCGTGCTGGCCGCGGCCGGCCGGGCCGGCGTGCCGCTGGTGGACGGCGGCTGCTACGGCGCCACCCAGGGCCCGCGCCTGGAAACCAAGGCCGAAATCGCCCGCATGCGCCGCGACGGCTGCGACCTGGTGGGCATGACCGGCATGCCCGAGGCCGGCCTGGCCCGCGAACTCGGCCTGGACTACGCCTGCCTGGCCATCGTGGCCAACTGGGCGGCCGGCTGCGGCGACGCCGGCGAGATCACCCTCGGGGAAGTGCTGGCCAACGTCGAGGCCGCCTCGGCCGGGCTGCCGGCGCTGCTCGACGCCCTCCTGGGGTGATTGTCAAGCGTTTTGCCCTTGTTCATACTCGAAGCGTGCACGCGGCCGGGGCACCGGAACACGGGGCACGACTGTTCTTCCAGTATGTGAGGTCACCACATGAGTTTCGGCACCGTGAAGTGGTTCAACGACGCCAAGGGCTTCGGTTTCATCGCTCCCGAGGACGGCAGCGCGGATGTGTTCGTGCATTTTTCCGCCATCGCCGCCAAGGGCTTTCGCTCGCTGCAGGAAGGCCAGCGCGTGAGCTTCGAGGTCGTGCAGGGCCCGAAGGGCGCCCAGGCCTCCAACGTCACCCCGGCCTGAGCAAAGCCAACGTCGTACCCCGAAGCCCCGCCCCGGCGGGGCTTCGTTTTTTGGGAGCCCCGGATGCCCACGCTCGACATCGCCATCGTCGGTTACGGAAGCGGCGGGCAGGCCGCCGCGCTGGCGCTTTCGCGCGACGGCCACCGGGTCGAGGTGTTCGAGCAGGCGCCGCGGCTGCGCCCGGTCGGCGCCGGTTTCCTGCTGCAGCCCACCGGGCTGTCGGCGCTCTGGCAGCTGGGGCTGCTGCCGCAGGTGCTGGCGCTGGGGCGGCGCGTGGACCGTCTGTACGGCGAAAACGAGACCGGCCGCGCCGTCATGGACATGCGCTACGAGGGCCTGGACCGGCGCCTGTTCGGGCTGGGCCTGCAGCGCGGCGCGCTGTTCGAGGTCCTGCGTGATGCCTGGCCCGGGGCTGGCGAGGTCCGCACCAACTGTCGCATCGCGGGCACGGAAGACGACGGTCGGGTGCTGGTGGATGCCGAAGGCCGGCGCCACGGGCCTTACGACCTGGTCGTCGCCGCCGATGGCGCGGCGTCCGGCCTGCGCGCCGGCGTGGGCGAAGCGCGGCTCGATCGCGCCTATCCTTGGGGTGCGCTGTGGTGCCTGGTGCCCGAGGCGGCCTGGCCCTGGGGCCACGAACTGCGCCAGCGCTACCGCCGCGCCCGCGAAATGGCCGGCATGCTGCCGGTGGGCACTCGCCCCGGCGACGCCACGCCGCGCCTGAGCTTCTTCTGGAGCCTGCCCGCCGCGGCGCTGGCGCAGTGGCCCGACGGCGACCTCGCCGCCTGGAAGGCCGGCGTGTCGCGGCTGTGGCCGGAGCTCGAGCCGATGCTCGGGGGCGTCACGGAGGCACCGATGCTGGCCAAGGCGCGCTATCGCGACGCCATCCCGCGTGCCTGGTCGAAAGGCCGGCTGGTACTGCTGGGCGACGCCGCGCATGCGATGAGCCCGCAGCTGGGCCAGGGGGTGAACATGGCACTGCTCGATGCGCTGGCATTGCGCGATGCGTTGCGCGGCGATGGCAGCGTCGAGTCCGCGTTGGCGCACTACGGCGCCACGCGACGCGCGCACGTGGCCGTTTACCAGTTCTGGAGCCGCTGGCTGACGCCGGTGTTCCAGTCCGACCGCGACCTGGTGGCACGCCTGCGCGACCTGGCCTTCCTGCCGCTGGGTCGTTTGCCCGGCGGCCGCGGCCAGATGCTGCGCGTGCTCGCCGGTACCCAGCGCGGCTGGCTGGGCCGCCTGCACCTGCCGGCGGGTTTCCTCGACGCGCTGGGCTGAGCGCATCGGCGGTCGCGGACGCGGGGCTCAGCCCGCGTGCTGGTCGAACTGCAGGCGCGCGAGTTCCGCGTACAGGCCGCCTTGCGCCAGCAGCTCGGCGTGGGTGCCCTGGGCGACGATGCGGCCCTTGTCCATCACCACGATGCGGTCGGCCTTGAGCACGGTGGCCAGGCGGTGGGCGATCACCAGGGTGGTGCGGCCGCGCATCAGGCGTTCGAGCGCCTGCTGCACGGCGCGTTCGCTCTGCGCGTCCAGGGCGCTGGTGGCTTCGTCGAGCAGCAGCACCGGCGCGTCCTTGAGCAGGGCGCGGGCGATGGCCAGTCGCTGCTGCTGGCCGCCGGACAGGCGCGCGCCGCGCTCGCCCAGCTCGCTGTCGTAGCCCAGGGGCAGGGCCGAGAGGAACTCGTGCGCCTCGGCGCTGCGCGCGGCGGCCTCGATGTCCGCCTCGCTCGCGTCCAGCCGGCCGTAGCGGATGTTCTCGCGGGCGGTGGTGCCGAAGATCACCGGGTCCTGCGGCACCAGCGCCACCTGGGCGCGCAGGGCCACCGGGTCGAGCCGGCGCAGGTCGTGGCCGTCGAGCGTGATGCGGCCCGATTCGGGGTCGTGGAAGCGCAGCAGCAGTTGCAGCACCGTGCTCTTGCCGGCGCCCGAGGGGCCGACCAGCGCCACCGTCTCGCCGGGCTGGAGCTCGAGGCTGAAATCCTCCAGCGCCGGCGCGTCGGGGCGGGTGGGGTAGTGGAAGACCACGTTCTCGAGCACGAGCTGGCCGCGAACGGGCGTGGCCAGCGGCTCGGGCGCGTCCACGCGCGCCAGCACCGAGCGCTCGCCCAGCAGCTCGCCGATGCGCGCCATGCCGCCCGCCGCGCGCTGCACTTCGGCCCAGACCTCGGCCAGGGCACCGACCGAACCGGCGCCGATGAGCGCATAGAGCACGAACTGGCCGAGGGTGCCCGGCGTCATCGCGCCGGCGATTACGTCGCGGGCGCCGACCCAGAGCACGGCGGTGATCGAACCGAACACCAGCACGATGACGATCGCGGTCAGCGCCGCCTGCAGCCGGATGCGCTTGCGCGCCGCGCCCAGCGCCACCCGCACCGCCTCGTCGAAGCGGCCGGCCTCGTAGCCCTCGCGGGCGTAGCTTTGCACCGTGTGCATCGCGCCCAGGGTCTCGCCGGCGCGGGCGTTGGCGTCGGCCACGCGGTCCTGGGCGGCCTTGGCCACCGCGCGCACGCGCCGGCCCGAGAAAGCCATCGGCAGCACGATCAGGGGGATGCCCAGCAGCACGAACAGCGCCAGCCGCGGGCTGGTGACCGCCATCATCACCGCACTGCCCAGCACCGTGATGCCGCTGCGCAGGGCCACCGACATGCTCGAGCCAACCACGCTGCGCAGCAGCTCGGCGTCGGCCGACAGGCGCGAGAGCAGCTCGCCCGCGCGGGTGCGCTCGAAGAAGGCCTGGTCGAGCGAGAGCAGGTGCTCGTAGAGCGCGCGCCGCAGGTCGGCCACCACCCGCTCGCCGAGCAGGGTGACGAAGTAGAAGCGCGCCGCCGTGGCCAGCGCCAGCACCACCGCCACGGCCAGCAGCAGGGCGAACCAGCGGTCGACCGAACTGCCGGCGGCGAAACCCTGGTCGATCATGTGCCGCACCGCCACCGGCAGCGCCAGCGTGGCGCCTGACGAGAACACCAGCGCCGCCAGCCAGGCCGCCAGTAGCCCGCGGTGCGGCCGCAGGAAGGGCAGCAAGCCGCGCAGGGAGGTGACGGGCGGCTTCTCGGCCGGGCTTTCGCTCATGGATCGGGGGTCTCGACGGGATGCAGGCTGGCGGCGCCGCGGCTCAGGTCGCGCAGGCGCGAGGCCAGCAGGGCCACATTGTAGTCCGGCACGCGCAGCTGCAGCCGCAGGCCGTGCTCGTCGAAGCGTTCGTCGAGTTTCCGCGCCGACAGTGCGTCGAGCAGGCCGTGCACCGCGCCGGCCAGTTCGAAGCCGCAGGCCAGCGTGAACGCCTGGTAGCGAATGATGTCGCGGCGCGGCGCGGTGCGCAGGCATTCGGCCGCGGCGCCGCCGTAGGCGCGCACCAGGCCGCCGACGCCGAGGTTGGTGCCGCCGTACCAGCGCGTCACCACCACCATCACTTCGTCCAGGCCCTGGCCTTCGATGGCCGCCAGGATGGGCCGGCCGGCGCTGCCGCCCGGTTCGCCGTCGTCGGAGCTGCGGTAGTCGGCGCCGATGCGGTAGGCCCAGCAGTTGTGCGTGGCCTGCGGGTCGGCCACCTCGCGCAGCCAGGCCAGGGCCTGCGCCGGTGATTCGACGTGCACGGCGCGTGCGAGGAAACGGCTGCGCCGGGCCTCCAGTTCGTGGCTGGCGGGCCCGGCCAGGGTTTGTGCCGCGCTCACTGTTTCAGCAAGGCCAGGTCGTCGGGTATCGCGAACCCGGGATGGGTGCGCTCAAGGCGCAGCAGGCTGGCGCGTGCGCCGGCGCGATCGCCCTGGCGCAGGCGCTCGCGGATGCGCTCGAGCCAGGCCTCCGGGGCCAGCGCGGCATCCTCGTCCACCGGCGGCAGCGGCATGGCCTTCGCGGCGCCGGCAGCGTCCAGCGACTGCGCAGCGGGTGCAGGCGTGGCCACGGGCGCCGGCGGCGCGGGCGGGGCCGCGGCCATCGGTGCAGGCGCCGGCAGGGGCTCCGCCACGGGCGCGGCCTCGGCCACCGGCGGCGGCGCCATCGCGCGACGCGAGCCGGTCACCTCGACTTCCTCCAGGCGCTCGGCCTGTGCACGCTCGGCCGAGTCCTGCTGCAATTGCTGGTCCATCGCGGCGCGGGCCTGCGCCTTGGCCGACTCGATGCGGCGCTCCCGCGCGGCGGCTTCGTCCATCACCTCCGGTGCCGGCGCCGGTGCGGATGCGGCCGGTGGTTCCGCGAAGGCCGGCGGCGGCGGGGGAGGCGGCGGCACCGGCAGGGCTTCGGCCGGCGGCGGGGGTGGCAGCGGCGTGGCCACCGGTTCGCCCGGGTTTTCCACCGGCAGGCCTTCGGGCAGGCCGGACGCCTGTTCCGGGCGCAGCTGCAGGCCGATGCCCACCGCCAGCACCGCCGCGGCCGCCGTGCCGATGGCCCAGCCGGGCAGCCGGCGCTTTGCGCGCGCCGGCCGCTGCGCCGCCGCGGCGTTGCGGGCCGCCGCCAGGATGGCGGCGTCCACGCGTGCCGACGGCTCGCCCGCGGGCAGCGCGTGCAGCACCCGGGCCAGGGCGGCTTCGTCGTCCTGGAGCGGGGGCTGGTGCGGGTCCTGCGGGTGGGACATCGACGTGCTTACTCCTGGTTGACCTGCGCCGGCTGGTTGCCGGAGAGGCTGCGGGCCTGGGCGACGAGCTGGAGGAACTCGCCCCGGTAGCCCCACGGATCTTCGCCACGGGCGCCGCGCGCCAGGGCTTCGACCTGGTCCCAAGTGTAGCCGTTGGTGTTGCGGCCACCGCGCAGCAGGTCGGCATAGGCCGCCACCGCGGCGGCGAAGCGCAGGCTCTCGCCGGCCTCGCGCCGGAGCTGGCGTCGCGTCACCGGCTGCTCCACCAGCACGCTGCTGTCGCTGCCGGGCTGCTTGTAGCGCAGCTTGAGGAAGGCCAGTTCCTGCGCCTGCGGTGCCGTCGCGGGCGCGGCGGCATAACGCAGCGGGTCGCTCGACTCGCAGCCCATGCCCACCAGGCACAGCTCGTAGATCGCGGTCACGTCGTGGCCCGCGCCGATCTCGCCGGCGTCGACCTGGTCGTTGTTGAAGTCCTCGCGCGCCAGCTGGCGGTTCTCGTAGCCGACCAGGCGGTACTCGGCCACCTGCGCCGGGTTGAACTCGACCTGGATCTTCACGTCGCTGGCGATGGTGAGCAGGGTCGAACTCAGTTCCTCGACCAGCACCTTGCGCGCTTCCATCAGGTTGTCGATGTAGGCGTGGTTGCCGTTGCCCACGTCGGCCAGGCGCTCGGCCAGCGCGTCGTTGTAGTTGCCCCGGCCGAAGCCCAGGGTGGTGAGCGCGATGCCGTCCTTGCGGCCGCGCTCGACCCGCGTCTCCAGCGCGCGCGGGTCGTAGATGCCCACGTTGAAGTCGCCGTCGGTGGCCAGGATGATGCGGTTCACGCCGCCCTCGACGAAGCCCTGCTTCGCCATGGCATAGGCCAGCTCGATGCCTTCGCCGCCGTTGGTCGAGCCGCCGGCCGAGAGCTTGCCCAGCGCATCGAGGATTTCGCCGTGGCGGTCGCCCGGCGTGGGCGGCAGCACCAGGCCGGCGCTGCCGGCGTACACGACGATTGAAACGCGGTCCTGCGCGCGCAGGCGCGGCACCATCTGCCGGAAGCTGTCGCGCAGCAGCGGCAGCTTGTCGGGCGATTCCATCGAGCCCGAGGTGTCGATCAGGAACACCAGGTTCGAGGCCGGGATCTGTTCGCGCGGCACCTCGTAGCCCTGCAGGCCCACCTGCATCAGCACGCGCCTGGCGTCCCAGGGCGCGGGCGCGAGCTCGGTGCTGATGCGGAAGGGCTGGCTGCGGTCGGCCGGGCCGGGGTAGCCGTAGTCGAAGTAGTTGATCATCTCCTCGACCCGCACCGCGTCCTTGGGCGGCAGCTGGCCGTAGGAGAGCATGCGGCGCACGTTGCTGTAGCTGCCGGTGTCGACGTCGATGGAGAAGGTGGACACCGGCTGCTCGGCCGTGCGCACGACGGTGTTGTCGTCGAAGGCCGCGTAGTTCTCGGTATTGGGTTCGGGCGCCGGCATCACCGGCATGGCCATGGGCGCGGGCGGCGGCGGGGGTGCCATCACCGGCGCGGGCATGCCCACCGGGGCGCCCTGGGCCATGCGGACGCGGCTGCCGGTGACTTCGAGCCGCTGGTGCTCGTACGCAGCCGCGTCGGCGCTGGCCTGGGCCTCGGCGGCCTCCCGGGCGGGCTCTTCGGCCACCTTGTGGGCGCAGCCGGCGGCGATGGCGAGGGCGAGGGTGCTCAGGACGAGTTTGCGCATGGTGGGGCTCCGGTTGGGTTGGGCCCTGGCATGAACGCGCCGGGCGGCGGGACGGGGTTGCCGGCTCATGGCCTGAGCCTCGCGCGCAGCTTGTCCATCGCGTAGCGCAGCCGTGATTTCACCGTTTCGCGGCCGGCGCCGGTGATCTCGCCGATTTCCTCCAGCGTCAGCTCCTGCTCGAGCCGCAGCAACAGCACCTCGCGCTGTTCGGGCGGCAGCTCCTCCAGCGCCAGCTGCAGGCGGCGGCGCTCTTCGAAGGCGGAGAGCGCGCGCTCGGGCGTGTCCGGGTCGGGCAGCTGCTCGGCCAGTTCCTTCGCGTCCTCGGGGGCATCGGGCCGGTGCGACTTCGCGCGCCAGTGGTCGGCCAGGCGGTTGTGGGCGATCTGGTGCAGCCAGGTCCCGAACTTCGCCTCGGGCCGGTAGCGCTCGCGCGCGGCGATCACGCGCTGCCAAACGTCCTGGAACAGCTCCTCGGCCAGCGGGGCGTCGCGCAGCTGGCGCTGCAGGTGCCGGAACAGGCGCAGGCGGTGGCGTGAGTAGAGCTCCTCGAACGCACCGGCGTCGCCGGCGGCGAAGGCCAGCATCAAGGCTTCGTCGGTGGGTTCGGCCTGCATCGGCCCCAGCCTAAGGCCTTTCACGCGGGCCGGGAAGCGGTGCCGCGGCCGGCGTTGTAGAGTGGCGTGGATGCGCGCCGGTGACGACAGTCCGAACCCCCTGGGCGCCGAGGCCCCCGACCCGGCGGACAGCTGGTTGCGCCCGGGCCGGCCGATGTTCTTCGGCCTGCTGGTGCTGTTGATGGGCCTGTACTTCAGCATCAGCGCCGCCCAGCTCGAGCGCGACCGCTATGTGTCCGAACGCCGTTCGCGGGTGCAGGCCGAGCTGTCCGACTTCCGCGCGCGGCTCGAGACCCAGGTGTACGCCAACGTCGGCCTGGTGCGCGGGCTGGCGGTGCAGGTGGTGCAGCAGGAAGGCATGTCGCGGGCGTCTTTCCAGGCCATTTCCGCCGAACTCCTGCGTGGCCAGCCCGGTATCCGCAGCCTGAGCCTGGCTCCGGGTTTCGTGGTCACCGATGTTTTCCCGCGCGAGGGCAACGAGGGCGCCATCGGCCTGGACCTTTTCAACGACCCGGTGCAGGGCAGCGCCATGCGCCGGGCCGTGCAGGCCGACGAGCCGCTGCTGGCCGGCCCGTTCGAGGCGGTGCAGGGCGGGCGCGTGCTGGCCATCCGCATCCCGCTGTGGGTCGATCAGGACGGCGTGCCGCGCCTGTGGGGCGCGGTCAGCATGGTCCTCGATTACGAATGGCTGCTGGCCGAGGCCGGCATCAAGCCGCTGGAGAAGGACCTGCGCCTGAGCATCGTGGGCCGCGATGCCGCCGGCCCCGGCGGCGACATCGTTCGCGGCCTGCGCCTGCCGGCCGACTCGGGTGCGGTGCGCGTGCCGGCCTTCCTCCCCGGCGGCAGCTGGCTGATTTCGGCCGTGCCCGAGCGCGGCTGGGATGCGCGGCCATGGTGGCGAACCCCCGGCTTCCCGGTGCGCATCGTGCTCAGCCTGCTCGCGGCGCTGGCCACCACGCGCATCCTGCATGACCGCCAGCGCATCCGCCGGTTGGCCGGCATGGACGCGCTCACCAGCCTTCCCAACCGGCGCTGGGCGCTGCAGCACCTGGCGCGGCGCATCGCCCGCGGCCGGCGCGGCGAGAGCCGCTTCGCGCTGCTGAGCTTCGACCTCGATGGTTTCAAGCCGGTCAACGATACCTACGGCCACGCCGCCGGCGACCATCTGCTGGCCGAGATCGGCCGGCGCCTGTCCGAATCCCTGCGCCCCGGCGACGTGGTGGCGCGCATGGGCGGCGACGAGTTCCTGGTCATCGTCGGCATCGAGGACGGCACCGACGAGTCCTGGCTGCGCGCGGTGGCGGCGCGGGTGCAGTCGGCCATCAGCCGGCCGGTGCCGATCGAGGGCCATTGGGTGGTGGTGGGCGCGAGCATCGGCATCGCCTGCTTCCCCGACGACGGCGACGACTCGGAAACCCTGCTGCGCCGCGCCGACGAAGCCATGTACCGCGCCAAGCACGGCCGCGCCGACGGCGTGGCCTTCGCCGGCCCGCTGGCCCTCGGCACCCGCGGGGAACCCGGCGCCTAGTCGGCGTCGGGCTCGACGCGAAGGTGGAGTTCGCCTTCGGCGAGGCGGGCGCGCAGGCGGTCGCCAGGCGTGGCGTCGGCGGCGCGGCGCAGTACGCGGCCATCGGCCTGCCGGACGATGGCGTAGCCGCGGCCCAGGGTGGCCAGCGGGCTCACGCTGGCCAGTGCACGCGCCAGCCCGCGCAGGTGCAGCTGGTGTTGCTCGAGTCGGCGCGGCAGCGCGGCGTGCAGGCTGCGCGACAGCAGGGCGAGCCGGTGCGCATGGGCCTCGAGGCGGCGGCGCGGGTGGGCCTGGTCGAGCCGGCGCAGCAGCTTCGACAGCCGCTCGGCGCGGCGCGCGAGGGGCGTGCGCTGGGCCTGGTCGAGGCGCGTGCGCAGCGCCGCCAGGCGGTTGCGGCCGCGTTCGAGCCGCAGCTGCGGGCGCAGGGCCTGAAGCTTGAGGAAGGCCTGGTCCAGGCGCTGGGCCCGGGCCGTGGCCAGGCGTGCCTGCAGGGTGTCCAGCCGGCGCTTCTCGCTGCGCAGGCGCGCGGCCAGTTCGCCGGCGTCGGGCGCGATCAGCTCGGCCGCGGCCGAGGGCGTGGGCGCGCGCAGGTCGGCGGCGAAGTCGGCCAGGCTCACATCCACCTCGTGGCCGATCGCCGCCACCACCGGCACCGGCGAAGCGGCGATGGCGCGGGCCAGGGCCTCGTCGTTGAAGGCCCACAGGTCCTCGAGCGAGCCGCCGCCACGGGTGAGCAGCAGCAGGTCGTAGCGGCCGCTGGCGCCGGCGCGGCGCAGCATGTCGAGGATCTGCGCGGCGGCGCCGTCGCCCTGCACGGGCACCGGCAGCACCTCGGCCTCGAGCAGCGGGAAGCGACGGCCCAGCACGCTCAGCACGTCGCGCACGGCGGCGCCGCGCGGCGAGGTGATCACGCCCAGCCGGCGCGGGAAGGCGGGCAGGGGGCGCTTGCGGGCGGTGTCGAAGAGACCCTCGGCGGCCAGGCGGGCCTTGAGCTCCTCGAAGGCCCGGCGCAGCGCGCCCTCGCCGGCCTCTTCCATGTGGTCGAGCACCAGCTGGTAGTCGCCGCGGGCTTCGTAGAGCGTGAGCCGGCCGCGGGCCAGCACCTGCAGGCCGTCGCGCGGGGCGAAGCGCAGGCGCTGGGCATGGGTGCGGAACAGGGCGCAGCGCACCTGGGCGCGCTCGTCCTTGAGGGTGAAATAGGCGTGGCCAGAGGCCGGGCGCGAGAAGTTGCTGATTTCGCCCTCCACCCAGACCTGGGGAAAGCTGCCCTCGAGCAGGTCGCGCGCCAGCGCATTGAGCTGGGACGGTCGCAGGACCTGGCGTTCGCGGACGAGGGAGGACATGGCGTGCTTCGGGCTCGGCCCCACAGGATACCCCGCTGCGTTGCCCCGGGGGCTGGGGCCGGCCGCCTGCCCGGTCTAAACTGTCGCCAGTACAGAGGAAACCGAATGAGCGAGAGCTACCGACGCCTGTGCCAGGACCTGCCGCCCGCCGAAGGGGGCGCGCCGCGCTTCGCCGCCGATCCGAAAAAGGTGAAGGCCTGGGTCGCGGCCCTGCCGCGCGCCAACCCGCAGGCGGTCGAGCAGGAAATCTGGCGGGCGCTGCCGGGCCTGCTTTCGCAGCGGCTCGAAGGCGGCCAGCGCTTCGCGGCCCTCGAGGAGCTGCGGCCGGCCACGGTCGAGGCCATCGGCCTGCTCGAACGCGGCTTCACCGGCAGCCCGCTGCCGCTGCCGCCCGACAAGGCCCGGGCCGCGGCCATGGCCGGCGAATTCCACCTGCAGCTGGCCATCGGCTACCGCCAGGCCGTGTGCGAGCTGTGCGCGCCTTCGGGCAGCGTGCCCTTCCTGCGCGGCGGCAACGTGCTGCTCGCGCTCGAGCGTTCGGCCTGGCATTACGTGCGGGCCCTGGCCCTGGCCTGGCGCGTCTACCGGCCGGCGCCGGCGGGCGCCTGGCAGGGCCTGCACCGCCTGCATCGCTTCGCAGGCTCGCTCAAGCTCGAGCGCAAGTCGGCCGAGGACAAGCTCGCCGGCGCGCCCCAGGACGTGCACACGCTCTACCTGCAGGCGCTGCTGATGGCGGCGGTGAATCCCTACGCCTTCGCCCAGTCGGAGCAGGATGCGCTGTGGCCCGCCACGCGCGGCTACGCGGCCCGCTGCGCCCTGCTCGATCGCGCGCCCGAGGGCATCGCCCCGGTGGTGCCCGAGGACGCCGACCGCGGCCCCGGTGCGCCGTCGCCCGACGAATCGCCGTCCACCTGGCTGCAGCTCGCGCCTTTCGCCGACGACGTCGAGCGCGCCCTGTCGCGCGTGCGCGACGGCCAGGGCCAGCTCGCGCCGACGCCGGGCCTGTCGATCACGGTCGGCAACGACCTGCTGATCCGCCTGCGCCGCGCCTTCGGCCAGATGGCCGCGCGCGGCCTGGTGCGGCTGGCGGCCGGGCACAGCCTCGACACCGTGCTGGGCCTGAGCGGCCTGCACTACCTGCTGGCCGGCCAGCGCGACTTCGACACTTTCATGCGCCAGTCGGCCGCCGGCACGGTGCACGTGATCGCCGGCGCGGCCTGGACCCAGGGCACCGCCGCGATGACGCGCGTGCCGCGCTTCACCGCCAGGGTGCTCGACCAGAGCCTGGGCGGCTACCGCATGGCCTGGGACAGCGCCGAGCAGGCGCGCGCCAAGGTCGGCGAGCTGGTGGGCCTGGGCTTCGGCGAGGACGGCGAGGAGCTGGACTGGATGGTGGGCGTGATGCGCTGGCTGCGCTATGAAACCGACGGCAGCCTCTCGGCCGGCGTCGAGCTGCTGTCGCGGCGCTCGAGCGCCGTCGCCCTGCGCGTGGTCAGCGCCGACGGCGGCGCGCGCCAGGTGCAGCGCGCGGTCGAAGTCTTCCCGATCGACGGCACGCCCGGGCGCTGCTTCGTGTGCAGCGCGGCGGTGGAGTCGGGCAGCCGCGTGGAGGTGATCCACGATGCGTCCAGCCATATCCCCGAGGTCGGCGCCCGCGGCCCCGACCTGCTCGAGGACGTGGAGGTGCTGCTCAACGCCGGCGACTACGTGCTGCTCGGCGAGCGCCTGCCGGAGGCGACGGCATGAGCGAGGCCCGTTCGCAGCCGCGCCGCGCCACCCGCGCGGTCCAGGTCGGTGGCGTGAAGATGGGCGGCGGCGCCCCCGTCGTCGTGCAGTCGATGACCAATACCGACACCGCCGACGTCAACGCGACGGTGAAGCAGGTGGCCGAGCTCTGGCGCGCGGGCTCCGAACTGGTGCGCATCACGGTCAACAACCCCGAGTCCGCCGCCGCGGTGCCGCGCATCCGCGAAAAGCTCGACATGATGAACGTGCCGGTGCCGCTGATCGGCGACTTCCACTACAACGGCGACCGCCTGCTGGCGGCCGAGCCGGCCTGCGCGCAGGCGCTGGCCAAGTACCGCATCAATCCCGGCAACGTCGGTTTCGGCAAGAAGAAGGACCTGCAGTTCGCCGCCATCGTCGAGAAGGCCATCGAGTTCGGCAAGCCCGTGCGCATCGGCGTGAACTGGGGTTCGCTCGACCAGTCGCTGGCCGCGCGCCTGATGGACGAAAACGCCGCCCGCGCCGAGCCCTGGGACGCCGCGCGCGTGCTGCGCGAGGCGCTGGTGCTTTCGGCCATCGAGTCGGCCGGAAAGGCCGTGGAGATCGGCCTGCCGCGAGAACGCATCGTGCTCTCGGCCAAGGTCAGCGGCGTGCAGGAGCTGATCGCGGTGTACCGCGACCTGGCCGCGCGCTCCGACTTCGCCCTGCACCTGGGCCTGACCGAAGCCGGCATGGGCAGCAAGGGCATCGTCGCCTCGGCGGCGGCGCTGGCGGTGCTGATGCAGGAGGGCATCGGCGACACCATCCGCATCTCGCTCACGCCCGAGCCGGGCGCCTCGCGCACCCAGGAAGTGGTGGTGGCGCAGGAGCTGCTGCAGACGATGGGCCTGCGCGCGTTCACGCCGCTGGTCACCGCCTGCCCGGGCTGCGGCCGCACCACCAGCGAGTTCTTCCAGGTGCTGGCGCAGAAGGTGCAGGAGCACGTGCGCGGGCAGATGCCGGTGTGGAAGCTCAAGTACCCCGGCGTGGAGAACCTCTCGCTGGCGGTGATGGGCTGCGTGGTCAACGGCCCGGGCGAATCGCGCCACGCCGACATCGGCATCTCGCTGCCGGGCACGGGCGAGGCGCCGGCGGCGCCGGTGTTCATCGACGGCGAGAAGGCCATGACCCTGCGCGGCGAAAACATCGCCGACGAGTTCGTGCAGGTGATCGACGACTACGTGGCGCGCCGCTACTCGGTGGCCAGGCCCGGCTGAAGCAGGCCGGGCTGCACGCACACGCGGTTGCGGCCCTCGTCCTTGGCCCGGTAGAGCGCCGCGTCGGCGGCCTGCATCAGGCTGCTGCGGTCGAGCCGGCCGGGCGCCAGCCCGGCGATGCCGATGCTGATGGTCAGCGTGTGCGGCTGGCCGCCGAGCACGAAGGTGTCGCCGGCCACGGCCTCGCGCAGGCGCTCGGCGAAGGCATGGGCGGCCTCGAGGTCGGTCTCGGGCAGCAGCACCGCGAACTCCTCGCCGCCGATGCGCGCGGCCACGTCCTCGCCGCGCACGAAGCGGCGCACGATGCCGGCCAACTGGCGCAGCACGCCGTCGCCGGCGATGTGGCCGTGCTGGTCGTTGACCGGCTTGAACAGGTCCACGTCGATGATGCACATCACCAGCGGCCGCTCGTGGCGGATGGCGCGGGCGATCTCGCGGTCGACGGCGTCGACGAAGTGGCGGCGGTTGTAGAGCTCGGTCAGTGCGTCGCGCGTGGCCAGGTGGTAGACCTCCTGGTGGTAGCGCGCCTCGACGCTGGAGTGGCTGATGAACTTGAGGATGCACTCGCCCAGCGTGATGTGGTCGCCGTCGGCCAGCTCGCCCTGGGCCACCGGCGCATCGTTGACGCGGGTGGTGTTGGTGGCCCCGAGGTCGCGGATGCGGTAGGTGTCGCCGTCGCGCCAGATCTGGCAGTGCCGGCGCGAGACCGAGTTGTGCGGGATGTGCAGGTCGGCCTCCTGCGAGCGGCCGATCACCACGGGCACTTCCCCCAGGTCGGCGCGCTTGCCCAGGCCCTCGCCGTGGATGACCACCACGCAGGCAGAGCGCGGCGTCGCGCGGCGCGGGCCGTCGCTGAGCAGGGTGCGCTGGGTGGTGGGAATCTTTTCGGTCTCGCGCATCGGGCTGGAGGGCGGGAGGCTCGGGCCCGAGTGTAGCCCGACGGCCGGTCCGCGTGCCGGGCTGGGATAAACTCGGCCCGTCCGGACACCGGGGTGGGGAATGAGCGACATCCGCGACGACGACCTGGCGCCCACCGAGGGCCTGCCGACCCGCGCCGGCCCGGCCGGCGTGCCCGCCGACGCCGCGCTGGCGCCGGGCACGCGCCTGGGCCATTACCGCATCGAGGCCCTGCTGGGCCGCGGCGGCATGGGCGAGGTCTACCGCGCCGAGCAGCTCGAGCCCGTGCACCGCACCGTGGCGCTTAAGCTCCTGCACGCGCGCCGCCTCGACGCCCGGCACCTGGCCTACTTCGAGGTCGAGCGCCAGCTGCTGGCGCAGATGAAGCACCCGGCCATCGCCCAGGTCTACGACGCCGGCGCCACGCCCGAAGGTTTCCCGTACTTCGTGATGGAGCACATCGAGGGCAGCCCGCTCACCACCTTCTGCGAACAGGCCCGGCTGCCGCTGCGGGCGCGGCTCGAGCTGTTCATCCGCGTCTGCGAGGGCGTCCAGCACGCGCACCAGCGCGGCGTGGTCCACCGCGACCTCAAGCCCGGCAACATCCTGGTCTCCGAGGTCGATGGCCGGCCGCTGCCCAAGATCATCGACTTCGGCATCGCCACCGCGGCCAGCCGCTCGCTGGCGGCCGGCCAGCGTGCCGGCGAGCTCGAGCGCGCCGGCACGCCCGACTACATGAGCCCCGAGCAGGCCGGCCTGGAGGGCGTCGAGGTCGACACCCGCTCGGACGTGTACTCGCTGGGCGTGCTGCTGCACGAGCTGCTGGCCGGGCGTCGTCCGGGCGCGGGCGACGGCACGGGTGGCACTGCCCCGGCGGCGCACACGGCAAGCACCACCGCCCGCCCGCCCTCGGCCCAGATCGAAA
This sequence comes from Arenimonas sp. SCN 70-307, assembly GCF_001724815.1. Classification (GTDB taxonomy): domain Bacteria; phylum Pseudomonadota; class Gammaproteobacteria; order Xanthomonadales; family Xanthomonadaceae; genus Arenimonas. The sequence continues at coordinate 51,259 of NZ_MEDO01000001.1, forward strand.
CCCTGGCGCCGGGCGCCGTCGCCACCCGCGCCGGCGAACTGGGCCTGAGCGCGCCGGTGCTGCGCCGCGTCCTGCGCACGGACCTCGATTGGGTCGTGCTCAAGGCCATGCGGCGCGACCGCGCCGAACGCTACGACTCGGCCGCCGAGCTGGCGCGCGACCTGCGCCGTTTCCTCGACGACCGGCCGCTGCTGGCGGTGCCGCCCAGCCGGCGCTATGCCCTGCGCAAGTTCCTGCGCCGCCACCGCCTGGGCCTGTCGGCGACGGCGGCGGTGTCGGTGGCCGTGCTCGCTGGCCTGGCGGCCTCGCTCTACGGCCTGCAGCAGGCGCGCGAGCAGCGGGCGCTGGCGGAGCTGCGCAGCGCCGAGCTCGAACGCGTGGCGGCCTTCCAGCAGTCCATGCTCGAAGGCGTGGACGTGGAGGCGATGGGCGTGGCGCTGTCGGGCGGCCTGCGCGAACAGCTGCTGCGCAGCGATCCGGCCAGTGCCGCCGAGGTCGATGCGCTGCTGGCCCGCGCCAGTCCGCCCGACCTGGCGCGGCGGCTGCTCGGCAGCCAGGTGCTGGCCGGCGCGGAAGCGGCGCTGGCGCGCGACTTCGCCGACCAGCCGCTGCTGGCCGCCGACCTGCGCGAATCGGTGGGCGACGTGTACGCCGCCATCGCGCTCGATGCCCAGGCCGGCGAGGCCTTCCGCGCCGTCGCCGACCAGCGTGAGGCCCTGCTGGGCGCGGCGCATCCGCGCACGCTGCAGGCGCGCCGCAAGCAGGCCAGCATGATGGCCGCCGGCGGCGACCCGCAGGGCGCCAAGGCCCTGGTGGACGCGCAGCTGGCTCTCGCCGCGCCGCTCGACCCGGCCGGGGACCTGCGCCTGGACCTCGAACGCACCCAGGCCGACCTGGTCTCGGCCCTGGGCCAGCGCGAGGCCGCGCGCGACCAGCTGCAGGCGCTGTACGAGCGCGCCGCCGCCGCCCGCGGCGAAGACGATCCCAAGGTCATGGAGCTGCTCAACAACCTCGCCATCGCCCATGCCCGCGGCGGCGGCCAGCCGCGCGCCCGCGAGATCCTCGAGGACCTCTACCCGCGCCGGGCCCGGCTGCTGGGCGCCGACCACGAGGACACGCTGGCCTCGATGGCCAACCTGGCCATCCTGCGGGTGATGTCGGGTGACGTGGAGGCCGCGCTCGGGCTGCAGCGCGAACTGGTGGCCATCTACACCCGCCGGCTCGGCATCGAGCACCCGACCACGCTCAACCAGCGCAGCAACCTCGCCAACATGCTCAGCGACCAGGCCGGCCGGCTCGAGCAGCCGGCGCTGCGGGCCGAGGCCCTGGCGGTCACCCGCGAAGTGCTCGAGGCGCGCGAGCGCGTGCTCGGCCCGCGTTCGCGCGACGCGCTGCGTTCGCGCCTGAACCTCTCGGCGCTGCTGGCGCGCGAGAAGCGTTTCGACGAGGCGCTGGCCCTGGAGGAGGAAGTCATCGCCGGACGCGCGGCGCTGCTGGGCCCGGAACACCCGGACACGCTGTTCGTCGAGGTCAACCACGTCGGCACCCTCAACCGGGCCGGCCGCGTGGACGAGGCCTGGTCGCGCCTGCAGGCGGTCAAGCCGCGGGTGCTGGCCGGGCTGGGCCCCCGCCAGCCGCAGACCCACGCCCTGTTCGACATCGAGGGCGAGCTGCTGGCCGGGCAGGGCCGCCTGGCCGAGGCCCGGGACGCGTTCGCGGAAAGCTACCGCCTGCGCGCCGAGGCGCTGGGGCCGAGCCATCCCGACACCCTGTTCGCGGCCTGGGAGCTGGTCGAGGCCGAGCGTGCGGCCGGCAATCCCGGTGCCGCCGACGCGCTGCAGGCCGGGGTCCTGGATCCGGTGCTCGGGGCCGAGCCCGGCACGTTGCCGCCGCCCCAGCGCCAGGCCGCCGAACGCATCCGCCGGGCGATGGCCGGGGCGGACGGCTGACCCCTGTTTACGGCGCGCCGGGGCTGGCGCGACACTAGGGCTTCCAACCCAGGGGAAAAACCATGAACACGTTCCGCAAGACCGCGGCTTGCCTGATGGCCGTGGCGATGGCGTTCACCGCGACCCAGGCCGCCGCCGACGAATCCGTGGCGCGCCGCCTCGACGCTCGCGGCATCAAGTACGAAGTCGATGCCGACGGTGACTACAAGGTCACCTACAACTACGAGAAGGAAGGCCGCACGCAGCTGGTGTTCGTCTCGGGCCGCACCGAGGAGATCGGCGAGTTCAGGGTGCGCGAAGTGTTCGCGCCGGCCGCGCGCATCGAGTCCGACGGCGTCGACGGCGCGCGTGCGCTCAAGCTGATGGCCCACAGCCGCCAGCTCAAGCTCGGCGCCTGGGAGATCCTGGGCGACGTGCTCTACCTCGTGATCAAGTTGCCCGACAATCTCAGCGCCGAGCAGCTCGAGCAGGCCATGGACATCGCCGCCGAGACGGCCGACGACATGGAGATCGAGATCAGCGGCGACGCCGACAACCTCTGATCCCGCGCCCGGCGCCGCGCTCAGCGCGGCGTCGGCGTTTCCGGGTTGATCTCCGGGTCGGTCACGGCCTGGCGCGCGATGCGGGCCTCGCGGCGCGCGATGTAGACGTTCGAGCCGAAGATGATCGCGGCGCCCAGCACCGTCCAGCGGTCGAGCGCCTCGTCGAACAGCAGCCAGCCGGCGGCCGCCACCACGATGATCTGCAGGAAGCTGATCGGCGTGAGCATGGAGGCATCGCCCAGGCGCAGGGCCCGCGTCCAGCACATGTGCGCGGTGCTGCCGAGCAGGCCGGCCAGCACGATCCACAGCCAGGTGATGCCCACCGGCGTCTCCCACACCGTCAGCGCCGGCACCAGCGACATCGGGATCCAGAGCAGGGTGGTCCAGATCACGATGGCGTCGGGGTGCTCGGAGCGCGAGAGGAACTTGATGCTGATGGCCACGGTCGCGCTGGCCACGGCCGCCAGCAGGGCCACGAGGCTGGCCGCGGTGAAGGCGTCGCTGCCGGGCCGCACGATCACCATCACGCCCAGGAAACCGACGATCACCGCCGTCCAGCGCCGCGCGCGCACGATTTCGCCCAGCACGATCACCGCGCCGATGGTGACGAACAGCGGCGTGGAGTAGGACAGGGCGATGGCCTGGGCCAGCGGCAGGTTCACGATGGCCCAGAAGCCGGCCAGCATCGACACCATGCCGATCAGGCAGCGAACGATGTAGAAGCCGAGCTTGTTGGTGCGCAGCAGCGACGGCCCGTGCCGGTAGAGGATGGGCAGCAGCACCACGAAGCCGAAGAAATTGCGGAAGAAGGCGATCTCGAAGGCGTGCAGCTGCTGCGAGGCCAGGCGGATGCACACCGCCATGATGCCGAACAGCGTCATCGCCAGCGCCATCAGGCCGACGGCGCGGCGCACCTGCGAGGCGGCGTCGGCGCTCACGCCGGGTCGAAGGCCGCGCCGATGATGCGCGGTTCGGGCTCGAGCGCCACGCCGAAACGCTCGCGCACCGAGGCGGCGATGCGCCGGGCCAGGTCGAGCAGCTGCCGGCCGGTGGCGTGGCCGTGGTTGACCAGCACCAGCGCATGCTGCGGCGCCACGCCGGCGTCGCCCTCGCGGAAACCCTTCCAGCCGCAGGCCTCGATCAGCCAGGCGGCCGAGAGCTTGCGCTGGCCTTCGCCGGCCGGGAACACCGGCAGGCCCGGATTGGCGGCCTGCAGGGCCGCGGCGGTGGCGGCGTCGACCACCGGGTTCTTGAAGAAGCTGCCGGCATTGCCCAGCAGCGCCGGGTTGGGCAGCTTGCGCGTGCGCAGGCGGCTGATGGCTTCGGCCACGTGCACGGCGCGCGGCGAATCCACGCCCATGGCGGCCAGCTCCTCGCGCACGCCGGCGTAGTCGAGCCGCAGCTCGCGCTGGCGAGGCAGGCGCAATTCGAGCGCGGTCACCACCCAGCGGTCGGCCTCGCGCTTGAACAGGCTGTCGCGGTAGCCAAAGCCGCATTCGCTGGCCGGCAGGCGCTTGACCTGGCCGGTGTCGCGCTGGAAGGCCTCGACCGCCTCGATGAACTCGCCCACCTCGACGCCGTAGGCACCGATGTTCTGGATGGGCGCGGCGCCGACGGTGCCGGGGATCATGGCCAGGTTCTCCAGGCCGCACAGGCCGCGGGCGAGGGTCCAGGCCACCAGGTCGTTCCAGTTCATGCCGGCTTCGGCGCGCACCAGCACGCTGTCGCCGTCGTCGCGTTGCACGCTGGCGCGGGCCATGGTCAGGCAGATCGCCACGCCGGGGAAATCATCGACGAAGAGCAGGTTGCTGCCTTCGCCGACCACCAGCACCGGGCCGTCGCGCAGCATGGCGAAGCCGAACAGCTCCTCGAGGGCGTCGGCGCGGCTGACGTCGGCCATCACCGCGGCGCGGGCGGGGACGCGGAAGGTGTTGCGTCCGGCGAGGGAGACATCCTCGGCCAGCTGGTATCCGCTCACGCAACGCCCTCGCGGCGGCGGCGGATGGCGTCCACGCACTCGCCGATCAGCTGCGGGCCACGGTAGACCAGGCCGGTGTAGAACTGCACCATCAGCGCGCCGGCGGTGATCTTGCCGGCGGCGTCGGCGCCGCGGGTGATGCCGCCCACGCCGATCATCGGTATCGAATCGTCCAGGCGCCCGCGCATGCGCCGCAGCACCGCCGTGGACTTGCCGTACAGCGGCGCGCCAGACAGGCCGCCGGCCTCGTGCGCATGCGGGTGGCCTTCGACCGGCAGGCGATCGACGGTGGTGTTGGTGGCGATGACGCCGTCCACCTTCAGGTCGCTCAGGACGCGGGCGCAGGCGTCGATGTCGTCGTCGCTCAGGTCCGGGGCGATCTTCACCAGCATCGGCACGCGCTTGCCGTGCTGCGCGCCCAGGCGCTCCTGCGCCTCGCGCAGCTCGCCCACCAGCCGGCGCAGCTGCTGCTCTTCCTGCAGCTCGCGCAGCCCGGCGGTGTTGGGCGAGGAGATGTTGATGGTGACGTAGTCGGCCAGCGGGTACACGCGCTCGAGGCAGTACAGGTAGTCCTCGGCCGCGTCCTCGTTGTGGGTGTCCTTGTTCTTGCCGATGTTGATGCCCAGCAGGCCGTGCTTGCGGCGCGCGCGCGAGACGTTGCGCACCAGCGCGTCCACGCCGAGGTTGTTGAAGCCCAGGCGGTTGATCACGGCGTTGTGCTCGGGCAGGCGGAACATGCGCGGCCTGGGGTTGCCTTCCTGCGGCCGCGGCGTGGTGGTGCCCACCTCGACGAAGCCGAAGCCCAGGCCCAGCAGCGCGTCCACGTGGGCGCCGTCCTTGTCCAGGCCGGCCGCGCAGCCCACCGGGTTGGGGAAGACCAGCCCGAAGGCCTTGGTCGGCAGCGGCTTGGGGCGCCCCGCCAGCAGCGGGTTGAGGCCGCTGCGGTACGCGGCCTCGATGGCCTTCAGGCCCAGCCTGTGGGCGCGTTCCGCATCGAGGTGGAAGAGGAAAGGCCTGGCGATCGAATACATCGGCCAGGCCTCAGAGCTGGCCGCTCGCGCCGGCCAGTCCGAGCAGGACCGCCAGGCCGCCGAAGAAGAACACCAGCAACAGCACGGCCAGCACCATCAGGCCGATCGAGATCCAGCCCAGCACCAGGCCGGCGACGGCCAGGCCCTCGCCGTCGAGCTGGCCGCCCGAACGCCTGATTTCCCCGCGCGCCATGTGGCCGGTGAGGATGGCCACCAGGCTGCCGATGAAGGGCAGCAGGGTCCAGCCCAGGATGCCGCAGACCAGGCTGGTGATGGCGAGGCCGCTGGTTTGCCGGGGGTAGGTGCTCATGTCGGGCCTCAGAGGTCGAACTTGATGCCCTGGGCCAGCGGCAGCGCGTCGGAGTAGTTGATGGTGTTGGTCTGGCGGCGCATGTAGACCTTCCACGCGTCGGAACCGGATTCACGGCCACCGCCGGTTTCCTTCTCGCCGCCAAAGGCGCCGCCGATCTCGGCGCCCGAGGTGCCGATGTTGACGTTGGCGATGCCGCAGTCGGAACCCGAGGCGGCCAGGAAGGCCTCGGCGGCCTTGAGGTTCTGGGTGAAGATCGCCGACGACAGGCCCTGGGGCACGTCGTTCTGCATGGCGATGGCGTCCTCGAGCTCCGAGTAGGGCATCACGTACAGGATCGGCGCGAAGGTTTCGTGCTGGACGATCTCGTCGCTGTTGCGCAGGCCGGTGACGATGGCGGGCAGCACGTAGTTGCCCGGGCGGTCGATGGCGGCGCCGCCGGTCTCGACCTTGCCGCCGGCGGCCTTCGCCTTCGCGATGGCGTCCAGGTAGGCCTGCACGCCGTCGCGGCTGTTGAGCGGGCCCATCAGGTTGGCCGGGTCGGTCGGGTCGCCGATCTTCTTCTCGACCTGCTTGTAGGCGGTGACCAGCTTGGCCAGCACGTCGTCGAAGATCGACTCGTGCACGAACAGGCGGCGGGTGGTGGTGCAGCGCTGGCCGGCGGTGCCGACGGCGCCGAAGACGATGGCGGGGATGGCCAGCTTCAGGTCCGCGGACGGGTCGACGATGATCGCGTTGTTGCCGCCCAGCTCGAGCAGGCTGCGGCCCATGCGGCGCGCGACGCGCTCGCCGACGTGGCGGCCGACCTTGGTCGAGCCGGTGAAGCTGATCAGCGGGATGCGCTTGTCGTCCACGAAGCCGGCGGCGATGTCGGTGCCGGCGTCGTTGAACAGGAAGAAGATGTCCGGGAAGCCGCCGGCGCGCAGGGCCTCGTTGCAGATCTTCATCGAGGCGATGGCCGACAGCGGGGTCTTGGGCGAGGGCTTCCAGATGCACACGTCGCCGCAGACGCCGGCCACGAAGCTGTTCCAGGCCCACACTGCCACCGGGAAGTTGAAGGCGCTGATGATGCCGACGATGCCCAGCGGGTGGTACTGCTCGTACATGCGGTGGCCCGGGCGCTCGGAGTGCATGGTCAGGCCGTAGAGCTGGCGCGAGAGGCCGACGGAGAACTCGCCGATGTCGATCATCTCCTGCACTTCGCCGTCGCCCTCGGGCTTGGACTTGCCCATCTCCAGCGCGACCAGCGAGCCGAGTGCGTCCTTGTGCTTGCGCAGGGCCTCGGCGCACAGGCGGATGGCCTCGCCGCGGCGCGGCGCCGGGGTGGTGCGCCAGACCTTGAAGGCGGCCTGGGCGCGCTCGACGATGAGGTCGTAGTCGGCCTGCGAGGAGGCATGGACCTTGCCCAGCACCTCGCCGTTGCCCGGGTTCACCGGCTCGAGCACGCCGGCGTCGCGGGTCTTCGACCACTCGCCGTTGCCGAGGTAGGTGCCGGATTCCTCGGCCTTGAGGCCAAGCGCGGTGAGGACGGGATGGGACATGACGACTCCTTGATGCGGGATGTGGCGACCCCGACACGATTCGAACGTGTGACCTTCCCCTTAGGAGGGGGATGCTCTATCCAGCTGAGCTACGGGGCCATGCGGGCGGGCCCCGCGAGGGGGCCTAACCCCGCGATTATCGCAGAACCGCGGCCCGCCGGCCCGCCTGCGGGGCAAAAAGAAGGGCCCGGGGCATCGCTGCCCCGGGCCCTGCGTTACCGATGGCCTCAGCGCTGGCGGACCGCGCAGCGCGCGATCTGGCCGGCCTGGCGGGTGTCGATCAGCCCGTCGGCCAGCAGCTCGTTGGCGTAGGCGCCCATGCAGGCGACGTAGGCCTCCCGGTTGGGCGCACCCAGGCTGCAGGCGCGCGACTGCGCCACCACGGCCGCGCCCACCACCAGGCCACCGGTGCCCTGCATCGGCACCAGGGTGTCGCAGGTGCCGATCCGGGCGTTGCCGGTATCGAGCGGCCAGCCCTCGTCGGCGAACAGCGCCGGGGTCAGGTCGAGCGTGAGGTTGGCGCGCAGCGAGGCGGTATTGAACGGCTCCATCAGCGCGTTGGGCGTCAGCCGCACGTCGAAGTGCGAGTAGGTCGAGCCCGGCGCGCGCGCCAGCGGCGCGTACAGCAGCACCCGGCCCGAGGCATCGGCACCCTGCAGGCGGCTGTTGCTGGTGGCCAGCGCGACCGCCGGCGAGGCGGCATTGCGCAGCTCCGTGCCGGCCGCGAGCGTGATGCCCACCACCGGGATGGTGACGTCCGGCGCCGCGCCGCCCGGGGACAGCAGGCCGGCGACGTTGTTGGCCATCAGCACGCCCGTGGCACCGGCGGCCTGGGCGTTGCGGGCCTTGTCCACGAAGGGGCAGGTCCCGCGGTCGACCAGCGCGACGTTGCCGGCCACCTGCGCGGCGTTGACGAAGGCCGTGCAGCCCTGGCTGCCGGTGGCGCCGCCCGAGTCGGCCAGCACCACGTTGCCCGCCAGCGTGCCCACGGCCACCGGGCCACCGAAGGCGCCCGGGGCGACCTCGTACTCGTTGCCGGCGATGCCGGCCGGGGCGGTGGCCCGGAGCACCAGCGCACGGTCGAGCAGCAGCGCCGCCTCGGACGTGACGCGCGGGCCGGTCCAGACCAGGTTGCCGTCGTTGATGAAGGCGGCGGCGCGCTGGGTGTTGTTCATGTCGCGCACGCCCAGGCCGAGCGTGTTGTCGCGGGAGAAATTGGCGTAGATGCTCGGGAAGCCCGAGAACAGCGCGCCGGTGGTGACGTTCTCGAAGCCGGAGAAGCCCAGGCCGTGGCCGATCTCGTGCATCACCACGTTGAGGAAGTTGATCTGGCCGGCCGGCGTGTTGCCATCGAGGCCGTAGTACCAGTCCGAGCCCGTGAGGCAGTTCGGGTTGACGCCGATGTCGCCGTTGAAGCGGGTCTGGATGTCGTTGCCGGCCGGTGCATTGACGTCCTGGCCGAGCATGCCCTTGGCCAGGGCGACGTGGTACCAGGTGCCGGGAATGGCGCCGGTGTAGTCGCGCAGCACGCTGAGCGCGCCGGCCGAGGCCAGCGTGCCGCCGGTGGGCGTGCAGGCCAGCGGCTGGAAGCTGGCGGTGACGCGCACGGGGGTGTTGCCCGCCAGCACCGCGCTCCACAGGTCGGCCGCGTACTGGTAGGCCACCAGGCGCTGCTGGCCCAGGGTGGTGCCGTTGTTGCCGCCGACCGGGGCGCGCGGCGCCGGGTCGTCGAGGCCCAGGCCGAGGCCGGTGTCGAGGTTGATCAGGCGGATGTCGACCGCCTCGGCGGCCGGGGCGGCGACGGCCAGCAGGCCGGCCAGCGCGGTGGCGAGAAGGGACTTATTCATCGGCCACCTCCACGCGGTTGCCGGCGTGGTCGTGCGCATGCGCCTCGTTGCCGTGGCGGATGACCAGGTTGCCGTCGGCGTCGCGCTCGGCGACCAGGGAGCTCATCAGCGACATGGGCACGTCCATCATCACCGCGCCGTTGCGGAGCACGCGTTGGGTCTGCTGCGCCTCGGCCTCGGTCTGCGGCACGCGGATGCCGACGCGGCGCAGTTCGGAGCCGGCGGCGCGCGAGCCCGCCTCGCGGGACGCGAGTTCGGACTGCTCCTGCTCGGTCAGTGCGCGCAGGCGGCCGGTGTCGCGGTCGATGCCGGCCTTCATGGATTGGGCGGTGCCGGTTTCCGCGGCGGGCGCGTCGGCGGCAAGGCAGGCCGCGCTGGCGCACAGCGCCAACGGCAGCACGAACAGGTGCAACGACTTCATCGGTGTCTCCCCCTCTGGTCCGAAGTGGGCCGGCCCCGCCCGGGTCGGGAGGGGGCCGGCGCGGTGCGCCGCGGTGCCGGAGTGCCGTCAGGCGGCTTTGCAGTTATCGCTTACCCGGAGGCCGGTGTAAACGGGATGAAAGCGGTGGCGCCCGGGGCGCGGTCAGCAGTCGCCCAGGCGGGTGGCCGTGCCCCGCTCGGTGCTGGTTTCACGCTGCCCCGAATGCACGATTTGCTCTTCGGTGGTGCGCACGAGCTCCGCCCGGTCGGCGGACATCGTGACCTGCAGGCGGTGGTCTTCGCGCCGGGTGTTCGGACCCGTCGGGGTGGTGACAACGTCCTCGCAGCGCCACTGGGCTTCGAGGCGGGTCGGGGAGCGGCTCAGCGAGATCCAGTGGCAGGAATCGCTGCTGTCCGGCCCCTCGGCCATGATCGCGTCGAAGTCTTCCTGCGCGATGCAGGAAACGTCTTCCTCGGGGCCGTCGCGGCGGCTGTCGACCACCACCGTGCGCCAACGCCCCGGCCGCAGCGCCGGCCGCGGCGGCGGCCTGGCGGCTTCCGCCTCCGCGCGGATTGACTGTTCCAGGCCGGCGAGCCAGTCCGGGTTGTTGCCCAAGGCCGCGACCAGCCGGCGGGCTTCGGCCAGGTCGCGCGTGACGCCGCGTCCGCCGAAGCTGAGCATGCCCGCGATGCGGATGTTGGCGAACATCCAGCGGCGCCAGCCCAGGGTCCCGGGCCGATGCCCGCCGGCCAGGCGCGCTGCGCGCCGGTATTCGGACAGGGCGGCCGGCCAGTCGATGCGATAGCCCTCGTAGCCGTAGAAGTGCCTTCCGGCTTCGTGCCAGGCGCGCACGCTCTCGATGTGGTTGCAGGCCACGCCGAGCTGCCGGTTGAGCATCGCCGGATCGCTGGCCACCAGGTCGGAATCGGCGCAAGGCACCGGCGGCTCGCCCGTGGTTTGCGCGCCGGCCGGGTTGCCGGTGAAGGCCATCATCGTCGCCACGCACAAGGCAGCGGCGGTGGCGGCAGTGGATCGGGACAAACGCATGCGGTCTCTCCGGCTCGGCCTGGCGGCGGGTCGCCCGAGCATGCCCGAGTCGCCACCGCCTTGCCTTGACCGGCGGCCTGCGCCGGGCGCCCTGGGCACGGGCCAAAAAAAAGCCGGCCACGGGGGCCGGCTTTTCCTGGATTCGTGGTGGAGAGGATGGGGATCGAACCCACGACCTCGTCATTGCGAACGACGCGCTCTCCCAGCTGAGCTACCCCCCCACGGAAGGTCCGGAAATTATAGGGCCATGTCCGGGCGATGGCTAGCCACCGGCCAGCAGCGGCGCCAGCCGGGGTTCCAGCAGCTCGCGTCGCCAGCCTTCGAGGGCCGCCGGCCAGCCGCGGCCGGCGAGCAGGGCCTCGAGGTGCTTGCGCGAGCACAGCAGGCCGTCGGGCAGGTCGAGTTCGGCGGCGAGCGTGGCCACGGCCTGCTGCAGGGCCTTGGTGCGCGCCTTGTCCGGCTCGTCGGCGCCCAGCAGGGGCAGTTCGAGTTCCCCGGGCGACAGCGGCGCCGAGAGGGTGTCCCAGAGTTCGCCGCGGGCCTTGCGCGGGGCCTTGGGGTGGCGGTCGAGGGTGGCGTGGAATTCCGACAGGCTGCGCGGCGGGCGGCGCGCCAGCAGCACCGCCAGCTCGTTGTCGAGCACCCAGCTCTTGGGCCGGTCGCTGCGCCGGGCCTGCACGTCGCGCCAGCGCAGCAGGCGCAGGAGCCGCGCCTGGCCTTCGCGGTCGAGCGTCTGCGCGCTGCGCAGCGACAGGTGCGGCCAGGGCTCGTCGCCCTCGTCGGCGGCGTTGCGCAGGGCGCGTTCGGCGTCCTGGCGCAGCCAGTCGTGGCGGCCGCGGGCGGCGAGCTCGCGGTCGAGGAAGGCGTGCACCGCGTGCAGGTGGCGAACATCGTCGGCGGCGTATTCGCACTGCGATTCGCTCAGCGGCCGGCGCAGCCAGTCCGAACGCGTCTCGCCCTTGGCCAGCTGCACGCCGGTGACCTGCTCGACCAGCTTCTGGTAGCCCAGGCCGGCGCCGAGGCCGCACAGCGCCGCCGCCACCTGGGTGTCGAACAGCGGCGCGGGCAGGGCGCGGCAGCCGCGCTGCAGGGCCTGCAGGTCCTCGCTGGCGCTGTGCATGAGCTTGGTCACGGACGAGTCGGTGAGCAGCGGGCGCAGCGCGGCGTCCATGCCCTCGGCCAGCGGATCGACCAGCAGTACCTCGCCCGGCACCGCCAGCTGCACGAGGGCCAGCTGCGGGTAGTAGGTGCGCTCGCGGATGAACTCGGTGTCCAGCGCCACGAGGGGCTGGCCGGCCCAGCCGGCGAGTCGGGAGGCGAGGGTGTCGGGGTGGTCGATCCAGTGCGTCACGTGCGGTTCGTCGGTTGCCAGGGACCGGCACCTTAGCCTAAGTTCGGGTCGCCAGACCGATCCGACGCCAGGCAGGCGCCCGTCCCGAGCCCATGACCACGAATGCGCGAATCCTCCCGGTCGGGCTGCTGGCCGCCCTGCTGGTGGCGGGCTGCGGCGGCGGCGACGATGCCGGCCAGGCCGGCCCGGGCCCGGCCGCGGCCTCCGTCGACCCCGAAGAACTGGTGCAAACCGAGGTGGTGCTGGCGCCGCGAGCCAGCGAAGCCGAGGTGCCGCCGTGGACGCCGGTGATCGAAGCCATTCCGGCGAACGGCCTGCGCAAGGCGCTCTCGCGGGCCGGGGCGCTCGAGAAGGAGGGCCGCTGGCTGGCCGCCCCGGCCGAGGCGACTGGCGAAGTCGAATCGTCCGAACCGGCCCCGCCCGAACCCGGCGCACTCGAAATCTACCTCGGCGTACTGGCCGCCGACGCCACCCAGGCCGATGCGCTCGAGGGCGTGGCCCGCGTACTGGCCGCGCTCGAGGCGCAGGGCCGCGCCGCGCTGGCCGAGGGCCGGTTCGCGGACGCCGAGCAGGTGGAGCGCGTCATCGTCCGCGCCCAGCCCGCGAACGAGGCGCTGGCCGCCTACCGCGAGGCGCTGCGCGCGGCACGCCGCGCCCAGGAAAAGGTGCGGCTGGCCGAAGCACGCGAGGCCGCCAACCGCATCTTCCGGCCCGAGGGCCAGGGCGCCGTGGCGGCGTATCGCGAGGCCCTGTCCGAGTTCGCCGGTTACCTGCCCGCGCAGGATGGCCTGGCGCGACTGCAGGCGCGCCATCTCGATCGTGCCCTGGCCGCGGCGCAGGAAGGCCGCTATCCGGACTCCGAGCGCCTGCAGGCCGAGGCCGGGCGCATCCTGCCCGGTTCGGCGGCGCTGCAGGACATGCTCGCGCGCATCGTCGAACTTCGACAGGCGCGCACCGAGACGCTGCTGGCCCAGGGCCATGCGGCGGTGGATGCGCTCGACCTCGAGCTCGCCGGGCGCCGCCTCGCCGAGGCCGAGCAGGTATCGCTGCAGGCCCAGGGCCTGGACGCGCTGCGCGAGCGCATCGAGCTGGCGCGCCACTACGGCCACTTCCGCCCGGGCCAGGTCTTCCGCGAGCCGCTGGCCGGCGGCGGCGAAGGCCCCGAGATGGTGGTCCTGCCGCACGGCAGTTTCCTGATGGGCTCGCCCGAGGACGAGCGCGGCCGCGCCGAGAACGAGGGTCCGCGGCACGAGGTGGCCTTCGGGCGCGGCTTCGCCATGGCCCGCAACGAGGCCACCGTTGCTGATTTCCGCGCCTTCGTCGAGGCCACCGGCCACCGCAGCCTGGCCACGCGCCGCGGACGCTCGACCGTCTACGACGAGCGCGGCGGCGTGATGGGCGAGCACTCGCGCGTGGACTGGCGCCGCGATTACGCCGGCAGCCCGGCCGCGCCCAACCTGCCGGTGGTGCACGTGGCCTTCGAGGACGCGCAGGCCTACGCCGCCTGGCTCTCCGCCCAGACCGGACAGCGTTATCGCCTGCCCAGCGAAGCCGAGTTCGAATACGCCATGCGAGCCGGCCGCCAGGAAGCCTGGCCCTGGGGCGACGGCCTGCCCACGCGCGTGGTCGGCAACCTCACCGGCGACGGCGACCAGTCGCGCATCAAGCGCCGCTGGTCCAACGCCATCCCCGGTTACAGCGACGGCCACTGGGGCCCCGCGCCGGTGCGCAGCTTCCCGGCCGAGGGTTTTGGCACCTTCGACCTGGTGGGCAATGTTTCGGAGTGGGTGCTCGACTGCTGGCACGACAGCTACCGGCGCGCGCCGCGCGACGGCAGCGCCTGGGTCAATCCGGGCTGCACCGAGCGCGTGGTGCGCGGCGCGTCCTGGGCCAGCTCGATCGACCGCGCGCGTTCGGCCTACCGGCAGTCGACGCCGGCCGACACGACCAACGCCCGCCTGGGCTTCCGGGTGGTGCGCGAGCTCTGAGCCGCGCTCAGCGCGCGCGCGTGCGCGGCGGCCGGCCGGGCTTGCGCGGCGGCGGGGCGCCGGTGCTGCCGCTGAGGCCCTGCTGGAACGAGCGCCAGAGTTCGAGGTTGCGCTCGGTGAGCTGGTTGAGCAGGGCCCAGGGCGCCGACTGGCCGACCAGCTGGCCGATCTGTCCGCGCACCTGCTGCTGTTGTTCGAGGAAGAACTGCAGGCTGCGTTCGAGGAAGCTGCCGAGGAACCCCTGCATGGAATCGCCGCGGAACCGGATCACCTGGGTGAGCAGCTCGGTGGTGAAGATCGGCTGCCCGTGCTCCTCGTGCTCGGCGATGATCTGCATCAGCACGCCGCGGGTGATGTCGTTGCCGCTGCGCGCGTCGCGCACCACGAACGACTCGCCGTCGACGATCAGCTGGCGCACGTCCTCGAGCGTGATGTAGCTGGAGATGTCGGTGTCGTAGAGGCGGCGGTTCGGGTACTTCTTGATGATGCGGACATGCGACATGCAGGGCACCGGAAGTTCGCGAAGGCGGGCAGGCTGGCGAGCATCCCGCACGCGGGGGTGCGATGCAAGCCGCGGCCCGACGGCCTTCACCCCGGCTGCACGGGCGCGTTCGCCTCGCGCGGCACCCGGCGGGCGTCGAAGGCCGCCACCGCGCGCACGAGCGCCAGTCCTGGCGCGCCTTCCGGCCAGGCCGAGGGCGGCTGGCCGAGGAAGGCCCAGGCCGCGCGCAGCGCCGGCAGAGGGTCGGCCGCGTCCACCGGCAGCGCGGCCAGCGACTTGCCCAGCTTGCGGCCTTCGGCATCGCGCACCAGCGGCAGGTGCGCATAGGCGGGCGTGGGCAGGCCCAGGCGCTGCTGCAGCAGGATCTGCCGCGGCGTCGAGTCGAGCAGGTCGGCGCCGCGCACCACGTCCGTGATGCCCTGCGCCGCGTCGTCGACCACCACCGCCAGCTGGTAGGCCCAGCAGCCGTCGGCGCGGCGCAGGACCACGTCGCCGACGTCGCGGCCCAGGTCCTGCTCGTAGTGGCCCTGGATGCGGTCGTCGAAGCCCAGGCGGACGTCGGGCACGCGCAGGCGGACGGCCGGCGTGCGGCGCCGGCGCCCGGGCACGCAGGCGCGGTGGATGCCGCCGGCGGCGGCGAGGTCGGTGCGGCTGCAGTGGCATTCCAAGGCGTCCCCGCGGGCGAGCAGCGTCGCCAGCGCCTGCGCATACAGTGCGCCGCGGGTGGACTGGAACGCCGGCGGCTCGTCGGGCAGCAGCCCGAAGGCGGCCAGGGTGGCCAGCTGGCCGGCGGCGGCGCCGGGAACTTCCCGGGGCGGGTCGAGGTCCTCGATGCGCACCAGCCAGTCGCCGCCCGCCGCCCGGGCGAACAGCCAGCTGCCCAGGGCCGCCACCAGCGAGCCGAAATGCAGGGGTCCGGTGGGCGAGGGCGCGAAGCGTCCGCGGGGTCGTTGGCTGGTCACGACTTGAATTTAACCTGCCTTGCGTACATTTAGAGCCTGAGGGGCGGCGCGGCCGCCCAAAGACGAGAATCCCCCATGTTCAAGCGCGTCGCCCTGTTCCTCGCCACCAACCTCGCCGTGCTGGTGCTGCTCGGCATCGTGATGAGCGTGCTCGAAAACGTCTTCGGCGTGCGCCTGGGCAACAACGGCGCCCTGCTGCTGATGGCGGCCCTGTTCGGCTTCGGTGGTTCCTTCATCTCGCTGTCCATCTCCAAGTGGATGGCCAAGCGCACCACCGGCATGCACCTGATCACCCAGCCCCGCAACGAGGGCGAGGCCTGGCTGTACGCCACGGTGCAGCGCCAGGCCCAGGCCGCCGGCATCGCCATGCCCGAGGTGGGCATCTACGACGCCCCGGAGATCAATGCCTTCGCCACCGGCCCGAGCCGCAACAACTCGCTGGTGGCGGTGTCCACCGGCCTGCTGCGGGCGATGGACCGCGACGAGGCCGAGGCGGTGCTGGCGCATGAAGTCAGCCACGTCGCCAACGGCGACATGGTGACCATGGCCCTGATCCAGGGCGTGCTCAACACCTTCGTGATCTTCCTCTCGCGCGTGGTCGGCCGCATCATCGACGCGGCGCTGAGCGGCAACCGCGACGGCGGCACGGGCCCGTTCTACTTCATCACGGTGATCGTGCTCGACATCATCTTCGGCATGATCGCCTCGGTGATCGCGATGTGGTTCAGCCGCTGGCGCGAGTTCCGCGCCGACGCCGGCGGCGCCCGCCTGGCCGGCCGCGAGAAGATGATCGCCGCGCTCGAGAAGCTCTCGCGCACCTACGGCCAGAGCACGCTGCCCAACGAAGTGGCCGCCTTCGGCATCTCCGGTGGCGTCGGCCACGGCCTGCGCAAGCTGTTCATGACCCACCCGCCGCTCGAGGAGCGCATCCAGGCCCTGCGCAACATGCCCGCCACCCTGTAAGGGCGGGCTCAGCCGAAGTCGTAGTTCATCTGGGGGCCGGGGGCGGCAAGGAAGTTGCCCTCGACGAAGTCGACGCCCATGCCGAACAGCACGCTCATGGTGCTGGCGTCCGAGACGAACTCGGCCAGGGCCAGCTTGCCGGCGGCGTGGGCCTTCTCGACGATGGCGCGCACCTGCTTCTGCGCTTCGGCGTTCTTGCCCAGGTCGGCGATGAAGCTGCGGTCGATCTTCAGGATCGCCGGGTCGAAGTGCGTGAGCATCTGGAAGGAGTTCAGGCCCGTGCCGAACTGCTCCAGCGCCACCCGGCAGCCCAGGGCCGACACGGCCTTCTGGAACGACTGCAGCGACTTGAGGTGGGTGAAGACCTTCGACTCCGGGATCTGCAGCACCAGCCGCTCGCCGGCCACGCCGTGGGCCTTGAGCTGTTCGGCGATGTGGTTCTCCAGGCCGCCCTCGACCAGCGAGGCCGGGGTGATCTTCACGAACAGGTTGGTGGTCTTGCCGGTCTTGTTGCGCTCGGCGATGACCGCGATGGCGTGGCTGATCACCCAGCGGTCGATGTCGTCGAGCAGGCCGTGCTCCTCGGCGATGGCCAGGTAGGTCATCGGCGGGATCACTTCGCCGCCCGGGCCCTTCATGCGCAGGTAGACGTCGTAGTTCTCTTCCTCGGCGCCGGTGAGGCTGATGATCGGCTGGTAGTGCAGCACGAACTGGTCGCCCACCAGGGCCTCGCGGATGCGCTGCACCCAGGCCTGGATGCGCTCTTCCTCGGCGCGGTCGCGCGCGGCCGGGTCGAAGATCTCGACGCGGTTGCCGCCCATGCTCTCGCAGGAGGCCAGGCACTGGCCGGACTTGGCCATGACCTGGGTGACCGAGGCGATGCGCTCGCCGATCTGCACGCCGCCGATGCTCACGCTCAGGCTCAGCGAACGCTCGCCGAGCTCGACGATGTGGCCCTTGAAGGCCTCGCGGATGCGGTTGGCCTGGGCTTCGCTCTGCTTGTGGTCGTGCGCGCGGCACAGCACGGCGAAGCCGTGGTCGCTCATGCGCGCGGCGACCGTTTCGGCGTCCAGCGCGCCGGCAAGGCGTTCGGCCACGGCCTTGATCAGGTCGTCGGCCGCGGCCAGGCCGACCTCGGCCATCAGGTTGTCGTAGTGGTCCGGCTCGACCAGCAGCAGGGCCTGGCCGGTCTTGCCGTCGGCGGCGGCGGCCACGGCGGACTCGAGCTCGGTCATGAAGAACTGGCGGTTGTACAGGCCGGTGAGCGGGTCGCGCTGGCGCAGCGTGTCGAGCTCCTTGACCATGTCGGCGTCCACCACCTGCTGGCGGAAGACGATCTGCAGGCAGTTCTCGCCCTCGTAGGTGGCCGGGGTGAACTCCATGACCGCGTCGAACACGCTGCCGTCGGTGCGCTGGGCCTGCAGCTCGAGCTGGCGCGGCGGCGCCTCGCCCTTGCTCATCTTCTTGAGCAGCTGGCGGAAGTCGTCGGCGTGCTGGGGCGCGATCAGGTCGAGCACCGTCAGGCCCTCGATCTCCTCGAAGTCCTCGAAGCCGAACATCTCCAGGTAGGCGTCGTTGGCGCGGATGTGCATGCCTTCGTGCACGTAGGCGATCGGGTCGCGCGAGGACGTGATCAGGGCGTCGCAGCGGCGCTCGGTTTCGCGCAGCGAGGCCTCGAGGTGGCGCAGGCCGCGGCGGGCGCCGAGGGCGGCGAATTCAGCGCGGACCACCGCCTGCACGTGCTCGGCGCGATGGCGGATGACCACGTCGCGGGTGCCGGCGGCCAGCGCCGCCAGCGTGGTCTTTTCATCGAGCGTGGTGACCGAGCTGATCACCGGGATGTCCTTGCCCGTGGCGGTGACGCGCTCGACCACGGTGGCCAGCGGCAGGTACTTGGCTTCGAACGAAGCCAGCACGATGTCGATGTTCTGCCCGGAAAGCAGCTGCACCAGTTCGTCCTCGGATTCCGGGCGCTGCGGACGTACCGCCATGCCGCCGTTACGGAGGTGGCTGATGAGTTGCTCGGCGTCCTCCAGGCGGTCCTCGACCAGGAGCAGACGGATCACGGCGTCCTGCTGTGCCATCCAGGGGCACTCCTTTACGCATCAATGGCTTGCACGGGGGGATTGAGACAATACCAGAATGCCGGCGGAGGCAACATCCGGCCTTGGTCTCATAGCGGCGTCTTGGAGGGGGCCCCGGGCTCCTCGCGCACCAGGCGCGGCACCAGGTAGCCCGGCAGGCGGGCGGCGAGGGCGGCCACGAGGGCGCGGGCCTGCTCGTCGGGCACCTCGAAGTGGGCCGTGCCGGCGACGCGGTCGAGCTGGTGCAGGTAGTAGGGCAGCACCCCGGCCTCGAACAGGCGCGCGGACAGGTCGGCCAGCGCCTCCACCCCGTCGTTGACCCCTCGCAGCAGCACGGCCTGGTTGAGCAGGTGCACCCCGGCGCCGCGCAGGCGGGCCAGGGCGGCGGCCACGCCGGGGTCGATTTCGTTGCCATGGTTGGCGTGCACCACCATCAGCACCGGCCAGGGCAGGCCGCCGAGCCAGGCCATCAGTTCGGCGTCGACGCGCTCGGGCAGCACCACCGGCAGGCGGGTGTGCAGGCGCAGGCGACGGATGTGCGGCAGCTTGGCCAGTTCGCGGGTGAACTCGGCCAGCTTGGCGGTCGACAGCGACAGCGGGTCGCCGCCCGAGAGCAGCACTTCCCGGACGTCCGGCGCGCCGGCCAGGTAGTCCAGGGCCTCGCGCCAGCCGCCGGCGGCGGCGGTCTGCTCGGCGTAGGGATAGTGGCGGCGGAAGCAGTAGCGGCAGTGCACGGCGCAGCTGCCGGTGGCCACCAGCAGCACGCGGCCTTCGTATTTGTGGATGACGCCGGTGCCGGCGCCGGCGGCCAGGTCGCCCACGGCGTCGAGGCCGAAGCCGGGCACGAGGCGGTCTTCTTCGTCGAGCGGCAGCACCTGGCGCAGCAGCGGGTCGTGCGGGTCGCCGGGGCGCATGCGCGCCACGAAACCGCGCGGCACCCGCAGCGGGAACTGGGCCTCGGCGCTGGCCGAGACCCTCCCGGCGAGTTCAGGCAAGCCAAGCAGGGCCAGCAGTTCGGCCGGGTCGCGCACCGCCTCGCGCCAAAGCTGCTGCCAGCGCGCGGGCGCGGCGCCGGGGGCAGGCTGCGAAGTGGGGGCGGGCGCGGTTATCATAAGCGGCTTATCCATTGTATCCGGCCAGGCCCCGCGCGGGGTGGCCAAGCACCCAGGAGCTCCGCATGGCCAGCTATGGCATGAACGACGTCAAGAACGGGATGAAGATCATCGTCAACAATGATCCCTGCGTCATCACCGATACCGAGTACGTCAAGCCGGGCAAGGGCCAGGCCTTCACGCGCGTGAAGTACCGCAACATCAAGAGCGGCCGCGTGCAGGAAGTGACCATGAAGTCCACCGACTCGCTCGAGGCGGCCGACGTCGTCGACACCGACATGCAGTTCCTCTACGCCGACGGCGAGTACTGGCACTTCATGCAGCAGGAAACCTTCGAGCAGGTGCAGGCCGACAAGACCGGCGTCGGCGACGCCGCCAAGTGGCTCAAGGGCGAGGAGCCCTGCGTGGTGACGCTCTGGAACGGCACGCCGATCCAGGTCACGCCGCCGAACTTCGTCGAGCTCAAGATCGTCGAGACCGACCCGGGCCTGCGCGGCGACACCTCGGGCGGCGGCGGCAAGCCGGCCACGCTCGAGACCGGCGCGGTGGTGCGCGTGCCGCTGTTCGTCAACCAGGACGAAATCATCAAGGTCGACACCCGCTCGGGCGAGTACGTCTCGCGGGTGAAGTAACCCGATGGCCGCCACCGCGCCGCAGGCCTGCGACCTGCTGATCGAGGCCGGCTGGGTCGTCCCGGTCGAACCCCACGGCGTGGTGCTGGCCGACCATGCGGTCGCCGTTTCGGGCGGCCGCATCCTGGCGGTGCTGCCGCGGGAAGAGGCGCGGGCCCGTTTCAGCGCCGCCGAGGTGGTCTCCCGCCCCGGCTCGGTGCTCATCCCGGGCCTGGTCAACGCCCACTGCCACAATCCGATGACCCTGCTGCGCGGCGTCGCCGACGACCTGCCGCTGATGACCTGGCTGCAGGAGCACATCTGGCCGGTGGAAGGGCAGGTGATCGGGCCGGAGTTCGTCGCCGACGGCATCGAGCTGGCCGTGGCCGAGATGCTGCGCGGCGGCACCACCGCCTGCGCCGAGAACTACTTCTTCCCCGACGTGCAGGCCAGCACCTACGCGCGCCTTGGCTTCCGCGCCCTGGTGGGCCTGCCGATCATCGATTTTCCCACGGCCTGGGCCCGCACCCAGGACGAGTACTTCGACAAGGGCCTGGAGGTGCTGGACAACTGGCGCCGCCACGAGCTGGTGTCGGTGTGCTTCGTGCCGCACGCGCCCTACACGGTCAACGACGCCGCCTTCGAGCGCGTGCGCATGCTGGCCGACCAGCTCGACCTGGTCGTGCACTGCCACATCCACGAAACCGCGCACGAGAACGCCGAGGCCATGAAGGCCCACGGCATGCGCCAGCTGGCGCGGCTGGACCGGCTGGGCCTGGTCAACGACCGCCTGATGGCGGTGCACATGACCGACCTGACCGACGCCGAGATCGCGCTGTGCGCCGAGCGCGGCGTGTCGGTGGTGCACTGCCCGGAGTCGAACCTCAAGCTGGCCTCGGGCTTCTGCCCCACGGCCAAGCTGCAGAAGGCCGGCGTGAACCTGGCCATCGGCACCGACGGCTGCGCGAGCAACAACGACCTGGACATGTTCGGCGAGATGCGCACGGCCGCGCTGCTGGCCAAGGGCGTGTCGGGCGACGCCTCGGCGCTCGACGCCGCCAGCGCGCTGCGCGCCGCCACGCTGGGCGGCGCCCGCGCGATGGGCCTGGGCGAGCAGGTGGGCTCGATTGAGCCGGGCAAGCAGGCCGACCTGGCCTGCATCGACCTCTCGCCGCTCGAGACCCAGCCGCTGCACCACGTGCTCTCGCAGATCGTCTACGCCGTCGGCCGGCACCAGGTCGGCGACGTGTGGGTGGCCGGCAAGGCGCGCGTCGCCGGCGGCCGCCTGCTCGACATCGACACCGCCGCCATCGCCGCCAAGGCCAGGCGCTGGCGCGAACGCATCGCCACCATCCGGGGTGGGGCATGAACCACGCCAACGCCAGCCAGGCCGAGCTAGACAAGTTCGGCGCCCTCGCCAGCCGCTGGTGGGACCCGCAGGGCCCGCAGCGGCCGCTGCATGAACTCAACCCGGCGCGACTGGGCTACGTGCAGGCGCGCGCCCCGCTGGCCGGGCTGCGCGCACTCGACGTCGGCTGCGGCGGCGGCCTGCTCAGCGAGGCCATGGCCGCGGCCGGTGCCCGGGTCACCGCGCTCGACCTCTCGCCCGAGCTCATCGACGTGGCCAAGCTGCACCTGCTCGAATCGGGCCTGCAGGTCGACTACCGCCTGCAGCCGGTCGAGGCCCTGGCCGAAGAGCTGCCCGGCCAATTCGACGTCGTCACCTGCATGGAAATGCTCGAGCACGTGCCCGACCCGGCCGCGGTGCTCGCCGCCTGCGCGCGCCTGCTCAAGCCCGGCGGCCAGCTGTTCCTGTCCACGCTCAACCGCACGCCGGCCGCGTTCGCGCTGGCCATCGTCGGCGCCGAATACGTGGCGCGCCTGCTGCCGCGCGGCACCCACGACTACAAGCAGTTCATCCGTCCGTCCGAACTCGGCGCCTGGCTGCGCGGCGCCGGCCTGCGCCTGGACGACGTCAGCGGCCTGGCCTACGACCCGATCCGGCGCAAGGCCTGGGTGGGCGGCCCGACCGCGGTGAACTACCTCGCCCACGCGGTGAAACCCTGATGGGCCAGCCGCCGGTGGCGGTGCTGTTCGACCTCGACGGCACCCTGGTCGACAGCGCGCCCGACCTGGCCCGCGCCGCCAACCGCGTGCTGGCCGACCACGGCCGCCCGCCGGTGGACTACGCGCGACTGCGTGCCGTGGTCTCGAAGGGCGGACGCGCGATGCTGGCCGTGTCCTTCCCCGATTTCGACGAGGCCGCGCGCGAAGCGCTGCTGCCGGTGTTCCTGCGTTACTACGGCGAGGGCCTGGCCGACGAGAGCGTGATTTTCGACGGCGTCGATTCGCTGCTGGCGGCGCTGGACGCGCGCGGCGTGCGCTGGGGCATCGTCACCAACAAACCCGAGGGCCTGGCCCGCGGCGTGGTGGAGGGCTTCGGCTGGCGCACGCGCTGTGCCGTGCTGGTCGGCGGCGACACGCTGGCCACGCGCAAGCCGGACCCGGGCACGCTGCTGCACGCCTGCGCGCAGCTGGGCATCGCGCCGGGCGACGCGCTCTACGTCGGCGACGACCTGCGCGACATCGAGGCCGCCCGCGCCGCCGGCATGCCCAGCGTCGCCGCGCTATGGGGCTACCGCGAGGACGGCGACGACCCGCATCGCTGGGGCGCCGACCGCGTGGCCGCGCACGCTTCCGAGGTGCTGGAGTGGCTGCCGTGAGCACCCCGCACGAGCCCATCGCCCAGTTCGTGGCCAAGTGGCACCGGCGCGAGCCGGAGATGGCCCAGGCCGAGGTTTTCTGCGCGCCCGCGCTGCGTCCGCGCTTCCGCGCCTGGGGCGCGCTGGTGCACGAGCTGCGCGAGGCCTGCTTCGAACTCAGCGATCCGCGCGTGGCCCAGGTGAAGGGCCAGTGGTGGGCCGAAGAGCTGGCCGGCCTGTCCGCCGGCCGCGGCCGCCATCCCGTCACCAGCCCGCTGGCCGGCACCACCGCCGACTGGACCGGGCTGGCGCAGGCCCTGCTCGACACGGCGCTCGACGACAGCCGGCCCGGCGACGCCGGCCAGGCCATCGCCCGCCTGTTGCCGCTGTCGCTGGCGCTGGCGCGCGTGGAAGCCGCCGTATTCGACGCGCCGCACGCGCCGGACGACGCCCGCGCCGTGGCCGTGCACCTGCTGCTGCAGCGCCTGCCCGATGGCCTCATGGCCGACGACCAGGCCCTGCTGCCGATGAACCTGCTGGCCCGCCACGGCCTGACCGCCGCGCAGGTCGCGGCCGGGAAGGGCGAGCCCCTGCTGCGCGACTGGGCCGCCGAACTGCTGGCCGCGCTGCCGGCGCCGCGCCAGCCGGTGCTGTATCGTCGGCTGCGCACCGGCTTCGACCGCGCCCGACTGGCGCGCCTGGCCGCCGGACGCGGTTTCGACCCGCCCGGGCCCTTCGCCACGCTGCTGCGCGCCTGGCGCCTGGCCCGCGCCGCCGCCTGACACGCAACGTTGCATCCCGTGCGCCGGGAACCCCCGCGCCTTGACGTACCCTGCATCGCGCCCCACCTAGCCTTGACCGCGACACCTTCGAGGAGAGCCACCTTGGCCCCCAGCAACCACGAAAACACCGCCCGCGTCCTGCCCGACATCGCCAACGAGGCCCGCGCCGCGCTGGCCGGCGCCCTGGACTGGGTCGGCATGGGCGAGATTGAAATGCCCGTCGTGCTCGCCGGCGACGGTGGCCGCAGCGTGGCCAAGGTCAACGCCTTCGTGAACCTCACGCAGCCGGACGTGCGCGGCATCCACATGTCGCGCCTGTACCTGCACGTGGACAAGATGCTCTCGAACGAGCCGGCCAGCCCGGCCTCGCTGCGGCGCCTGCTCAAGGACTTCCTCGACTCCCATGCCGGCCTGTCCGACCGGGCGATGGTGAGCCTGCGTTTCGAGCACCTGGTGCGCCGCAAGGCCCTGGCCAGCGACAACAGCGGCTGGAAGGCCTACCCGGTGACCATCACCGCGGTGATGGACCGCGGCCACTTCGCGCTCGAGCTGGGCCTGTCGGTCGCGTACTCGAGCACCTGTCCGTGCTCGGCGGCGCTGGCGCGCCAGCTCATCCAGGAGCAGTTCGAGGCCGATTTCGCCGCCGGCAAGGCGCTCGACCGCGAGGCCGTGCTGGCCTGGCTGGGCAGCGAGCAGGGCATCCGCGCCACGCCGCACAGCCAGCGCAGCCATGCCGACGTGAAGCTGCGCCTGGTGCCGAGCTTCCAGGATTTCCCGATCGTCGAGGCCATCGACCGCATCGAGGACGCCCTCAAGACCCCGGTGCAGACCGCGGTCAAGCGCGTGGACGAGCAGGCCTTCGCCCTGCTCAACGGCCAGAACCTGATGTTCTGCGAGGACGCCGCGCGCCGCATCCAGTCGGCCCTGCGCAAGGACGAGCGCATCGCCGACTTCTGGCTGCGCGTCTCCCACCTCGAGAGCCTGCACCCGCACGACGCCGTGGCCGTGGCCACCAAGGGCGTCGCCGGCGGCTACACGGCGCTCCCGGAAGGGCTCGGCGCCCGCTAGCGCTCGAGCACGAGCAGCGGGTCGATCCGCACCTCGAACCAGTTCATGCCCCAGTGCAGGTGCGGGCCGGTGGCGCGGCCCGTCGCGCCGACGGCGCCGACCACCTGGCCTTGCTCGACCCGGTCGCCCGGTTTCACGTCGATGCGCGAGAGGTGCAGGAAGTTCGAGCTGA
Organism: Arenimonas sp. SCN 70-307; assembly: GCF_001724815.1. Classification (GTDB taxonomy): domain Bacteria; phylum Pseudomonadota; class Gammaproteobacteria; order Xanthomonadales; family Xanthomonadaceae; genus Arenimonas. The sequence continues at coordinate 76,222 of NZ_MEDO01000001.1, forward strand.
TGCCGTGGCCGTGGTCGATCAGCAGCGTGCCGCCGGTGAGGTAGAGGTCCGGGTCGGCCAGCGTGACCACGCCGGCGGCCGGGGCCAGCACCGGAGTGCCGGTGGGCGCGGCGATGTCCATGCCCGAATGCGGGCTGCCCGGCTTGCCGTTGTAGATGCGCTGGTTGCCGAAGCGGCCGCTGATGCGGCCCTCCACGGGCCGGATGAAGGGTTTGGCGAAGTCGGCACGGGCATCGTCGAGCAGGCGTGCCTCGCGCACGCGAGCGGCCTCGCGGGCGATGCGCGCGGCCACTTCCGGCGGCGGCTCGACGGTGCGCGGCGGCACGCCGCTGACGCGCTCGACCGGCCAGTCGCGCGGGGTCACGGCGATGCGCGCCTCGTGCACGCTGCCGTCGGGGCGGCGCACGCTGACCACGGCGGGTTCGGCGGCGTCGCGGCCGATGCCGAGCACCACGCTGCCATAGGGCGTCACCCGCAGCCGCCGGCCGGCGTATTCGACCTCGCTGCCCGGGGGCACCTTGCCGATCACCATCGCGCCCTGTTGCACCGATTCGGGGAAAACCACCCGGGCCGGGTCGTTCGCGGCGGCGGTGCAGCTCAGCGCGGCGATCGCGGCCAAGGCGATGGTCCAAACCCTCATTCCGATTCCTCTTTCTTCTCGTTGCGGCCTTCCCAGGTTTCCGGAACCGGATCGGGCCCGCCCGGGTGCAGCGGATGGCAGCGGGCGATGCGGCACACGCCCAGCCAGCCGCCGCGCAGCACGCCGAATCGATCGACCGCCTCCATGGTGTAGCTCGAACAACTGGGGTAGAAGCGGCAGCGCTGGCCCAACAGGGGACTGATGGCCAGCTTGTAGCCACGCAGCAGCAGGATGACGGGTTTTTTCACGGATTGCGCTGGCCGGGCCGTGGGCATAAGGTTGCCGCTGGTGGAGGATCAGGCTATAACACGCCGCCTTCGAGCCTCAAGGAATGGAGAGGAAATCCGATAGTGGCCGCTAAGAAAACACTGAAGAAGGCCGCCAAACCGGCCGCCAAGAAGCCCGCCAAGGCCGCCAAGCCGGTGAAGAAGCCGGTGGCGAAGGCCAAGCCGGCCGCCAAACCCGCCAAGAAGGCCGTGCCGGCCAGGAAGCCGGCCGCCAAGGCCGCGCCTGCGAAGAAGTCGGCCAAGCCGGCCGCCAAGCCGGTCAAGAAGGCCGCCCCGGCGAAGAAGCCGGCCGCCAAGGCCGCGCCGGCCAAGAAGATCGCCAAGCCGGCCGCCAAGCCGGTGAAGAAGGCCGCGGCGCCCGCCAAGGCCGCCAAGCCGGCGGCGAAGCCGGTGGCCAAGGCCGCCGCCAAGGCGGCACCGAAGCCGGCCGCCAAGCCGGCGGCTGTCGCCAAGCCCGCGCCGGCCGCCAAGCCGGTGGCGCAGCCCGCCAAGGCCGCGACCCCGGCCAAGGTGGCGCCTGCCGCCAAGCCGGCGGTCAAGCGCAGCAGCGGCGTGGTGGCTGGCTACGTGAAGCCGTCGGCGCCGCGTCCGGAGCGCATCAAGCCGCTGCCGGTGCGTGTCGGCCGCGTCGAGCTGCCCAAGGGCTACAAGCCGTCGGCCAAGGAGGAATACATGGGCCCGATGCAGCTTGAGTACTTCCGCCAGCGCCTGCTGCAGTGGAAGGAAGAGCTGGTCGAGGAGTCCAAGCAGACCATCGAGAACCTCAAGGAAGAGGTGCGCGACGTCGGCGACGAGGCCGAGCGCGCCAGCCGCGAGTCGGAGAACAGCCTCGAGCTGCGCACCCGCGACCGCTACCGCAAGCTGATCAGCAAGATCGACAGCACGCTCAAGCGCATCGAGGACGGCAGCTACGGCTACTGCGTGGACACCGGCGAGGAAATCGGCCTCGAGCGCCTCGAAGCCCGCCTCACCGCCGAACGCACCATCGACGCCCAGGAACGCTGGGAACACCGCCAGAAGCAGATGGGCGAGTAACCCCGCGCATCAGGTGAAGGAAGAGCCCCGGGAAACCGGGGCTTTTTCTTTAGTCGAAGCGATAGAAGCGCCAGTCGGCGCGCAGGTCTTGGGCGGGTACGGCGCCCTGCAGGCGGGTGCGGACGGCGGCGACGGGCATGGGGCCGCCCATCAGGATGGCGTCGTGGAACTGGCGTTCGCTCATGCGGCCCGACTGGACGAACTCACGGTGCAGTTCGCGGAACTGCAGCCCGCCGACCATGTAGGCGATCTGGTAGAGCGGGCCGTAGTCGCCCGCGAAGCTGCGGCGCACCTCGGCGCGGGCGTTCTCGCGCTCGTGGCCGACGCGGTTGACCAGCAGCTCCACTGCCTCGTCGGGCGTCATCTTGCCCAGGTGGAAACCCAGCGAGAACAGGATGCGCGCGGCGCGGTGGCTGCGCCAGAACAGCATGCCGACCTTGTCCTCGGGCGTGGTGGCGAAGCCCTCGTCCCAGAGCCGGAACTCCCAGTACAGCGCCCAGCCCTCGGTCCAGAACGGCGAGTCGAACAGCTCGCGGTGGGTCTGGTAACGGTTGTTGTAGAAGTACTGCAGGTGGTGGCCCGGGATCAGCTCGTGGTGCACCACCGCGCGCGAGAAATGCCGGTTGTTGCCGCGCAGGGCCATCAGCTTCTTGTCGTGCGGCATGGTGTCGGTGGGGTAGGCCACCCACACGTCCTGGCCGCCGAGGAAAAACGGCGCCTGCAGCTGGTACTCGGGCGTGAGCATGGTCATGCGCCAGTCGCGCTTGGCCAGCTCGGGGATGGTGACCATCTCGCGCGCCTCGAGCCAGGCGATCGCCTCGTCGGCCAGTTCCACCACCAGCCTGGGCTGCCCGCCGGGCGCCGGGTGCCGCGACTTGACGGTCTCGAGCGCCTCGCGCCAATCCTTCGCGCCCATTTCGGCCGCGGCCCTGGCCAGCTCGCGCTCGCACCAGGCCAGCTCGCGCTCCGCCAGATCCATCAGCTGCTCGGGCGTGTAGGGGATCAGCTCGTGCTGCAGTCCCTCGAGCAAGGCCTGCCGGCCGATCGGGTCGCCGATGATGGTTTCCGGGTCGCTGGCGCCGGCCAGGGTGTCGCGCAGCAGCTTGGCCTGCGCCTCGAGCTGCTTGTCGAGCGCCTCGTAGGGTTGCTTCGTCCACCAGCTGAAGTCCGGGTCGTAGCCCGAATAAAAGCCGTGCCACTGCTTGAGGTCGGCGCGCACGCCGTCGAGCAGGCGCGCCGCGCGGAAGGCGACGATGGGCGAGGTGCCGGCGGCCTTCGGGTCCTTGGCCAGGCGCGTGTGCAGGTCGGACAGCCCGCGCCGCACGGCCTCGAGGACGTCGGCGCTGGCCCGGCCATCGGGGTATTCGTGGGCGCGGCGCGCTTCCACCAGGGCAACCAGCCGCTCGACGCCCGGCAGCAGCGGCGCGGCCTCGGCCACGCGCTGGCGCTGGAAATCCAGCTGGCCCAGGCGGTAGGCCAGGTCCCGGCGGAACAGGGCGTGGTCGAGGCGATCCTCGTCGCCCAGCGCGGCCGGGTCGATCTCGCCCAGGCGCGCCTGCCAGCTCGCGTAGAGCTGGCGCAGCGCCTGTTCGCGGCGCGGGCCGGCGGTGGCGTCGTGCACACGCTCGAGGCTGGCCAGGTCGGCGCGGAAGCGCGCCACCACCGGGGCCATCGCCTGCGACTGCGCCGGCAACTGCGCCAGCGGCGGTGCCAGGTCCGGGGCCGCGCCCGCCAGGGACGGGAAGGCGAGGGCGACGGCCAGGCAGCTGGCGAGCAGGCGAAGGCGGGGCATGGCGGCTCCTGTCAGGCCGGCGCGTGCCGGCGGGCGGTGTCCTGGATGAAGGCCAGCAGCGAGGCCAGGCCGTTGCTGCGGGTGGGCGAGAGGTGCTTGGCCAGGCCGATGGTGGCGATGTAGTCCGGGGTGGTGGCCAGGATCTCCTTCGCGCTGCGGCCCGAGTACACCCGCAGCGCGAGGTAGATCAGGCCCGAGACGATGCTCGAGTCGCTCACCGAGTGGAACTCGAGTCGTTCGGCATTGCCCTCGGCCACGATCCAGACCATCGACTGGCAGCCGTGCAGGCGGTGCTCCTCGGTTTTCCAGTCCTCGGGGAAGGGCGGCAGCTTGCGACCCAGGTCGATCAGGTACTGGTAGCGCTCGGACCAGTCGCCGAAGAAGGAAAACTCTTCGGCGATGGCGGCCTGGGCTTCGGCTGCGGTGGCTTCGGTGGGCTGCATCAGGCGCGCCTCCAGCGCACGCCCTGGGCCGTGTCCTCGAGCAGCACGCCTTCCTCGGCCAGCTGCCTGCGGATGGCGTCGGCACGCACGAAGTCGCGCGAGGCCTTGGCGGCGTTGCGTTCCTCGACCAGGGCCTGGATGCGGGCGTCGTCGCCGGCATCGCCGCCGCGGCTGAACCACGCTTCCGGCGCCTGCTGCAGCAGGCCCAGCAGCAGGCCACCGCCGAGCAGTTCGGCCTTCAGGCTGGCGCGGGCGATGGGCGACTCGGCCTTGCGGGCCTCGCCGGCGATGCGCGAGAGCTCGGCCAGCGCGGCCGGCGTGTTGAGGTCGTCGCACAGCGCCGCTTCCACCGCCACCGGCACGATCGGCTCCGTGGCCGGCACGCCGGCCAGGTCGCGCAGGGTGCCGTAGAGGCGGTCGAGCGTGCGCACGCTCTGTTCGATCAGCGCATCGGACCACTCCAGCGGCTGCCGGTAGTGGGCCGAAAGCAGGGCGTAGCGCAGGGCCTCCGGCGGATGCTGGTCGAGCAGCTCGTGCAGGATGGCCACGTTGCCCAGCGACTTGGACATCTTCGCGCCGGAGAAGTTGAGCAGGCCATTGTGCAGCCAGAAGCGCGCGAACACCGCGCCGCCGTGGGCGCAGGTGGACTGGGCGATCTCGTTCTCGTGGTGCGGGAATTGCAGGTCGACGCCGCCGCCGTGGATGTCGATGGTCTCGCCCAGGTGCGCCTCGGCCATGGCCGAGCACTCGATGTGCCAGCCCGGCCGGCCCACGCCCCAGGGCGAGTCCCAGCCCGGCAGGTCGGGCGTGGAGGGCTTCCACAGCACGAAGTCGCCGGCGTCGCGCTTGTAGGGGGCCACCTCGACGCGGGCGCCGGCCAGCATTTCCTCCGGGTCGCGGCGCGAGAGCCGGCCGTACTCCGGGAAGCTGGCCACGGAGAACAGCACGTGGCCCTCGGCGGCGTAGGCGTGGCCCGAGTCGATCAGGCGCTCGATCATGGCGATGATGTGCGGGATGTGCGCCGTGGCGTGCGGGGTCAGGTCCGGCGGCTCGACGCCCAGCCGGGCCATGTCTTCGGCGTAGGCGCGGGCGAACTTGCCGGTGATCTCGCCGATCGGCACGCCCTGTTCCCGGGCGGCCTGGTTGATCTTGTCGTCCACGTCGGTGATGTTGCGGGCGTAGACCACCCGGCCGTAGCGGCGCCGCAGCAGGTTGGCCAGCACCCCGAACACCACCGGCGGGCGGGCGTTGCCGATGTGCACGTAGTTGTAAACGGTGGGACCGCAGACGTACATCGTGACCCGGTGGGGGTCCTGGGGCTCGAAAACCTCGAGCGCGCGGGTCAGGTTGTTGTGAAGTCGCAGTTCCATGGCAGTACGAAGGGCGAAAGCGGCAGTCTAGCAAGCCGGGGGCCGGCATTAACGAAAATCTTAGGCCGGGGTTCAGCCGTCCGGTGCTGAAATCCGGGCGTCCCCGAGGAGTCCCCGCCATGCGTCTCGCCACCCGCTCGATGCCCCTGCTGGTCCTGGCCCTGGCCAGCCTTCCCGCCGCCGCCCAGTACGGCCCCGACGGCCGCTACGGCGACCAGAGCTACGAGGGCTACAACCGCGCCGTGCCGGAGAACATCAGCTACGGATACGCGCAGGTGCTGCGCGCCGACGAGGTGGTCGAAGTGGTGCGCACCCGCACCCCGGAGGAGCGCTGCGACGACGTCGAGTACCGCCAGTCCGGCTCCACCACCACCGGCACCGTGGTCGGCGCCCTGGTCGGCGCGGCCCTGGGCAACCAGGTCGGCAAGGGCGACGGCCGCAAGGCCGCGACCGTGGCCGGCGCGGTCGCCGGCGGCGCCATCGGCAACAACATCGCCCGCCAGCGCGAAGAGGCCGAGGCCCGCGGCTGCCGCATCGTCGAAGTCGAGCGCGAGGAAACCCAGGTGGTCGGCTACGACGTCGAGTACATGTACAAGGGCGAGAAGTACGTCTCGCGGCTGCCCTACGACCCGGGCAACCGCCTGCGGGTGCGCGTTTCGGTCACCCCCGACGAGGCCGGCTACGTCCGCTGAGTTGCGGCCCCGCCCGCGCGGCCCCATACTTGTGCCCATGATGCAGACCAAGGCCGACGCCGACGTCCTCACCTCCGCCCGCATGGCGGCGGGCATGACCTCGCGCGCGCGCCGACCGGAACCCCACAGTTTCGCTGGGTAACCGGACGCGCCTGCTCGTTCGCCTGAAAGCCCAGCCCCGCGCTGGGCTTTTTTGTTTTCCGGCCCCCGAAATCCCCTCCAGGACACGCCAATGAAGCACTTCCTCAACACCCAGGACTGGACCCGCGCCGAACTCGACGCGACCCTGGCCCAAGCCGCCGCCTTCAAGGCCGGGCAGGCCGGGGCCCAGCTCAAGAGCAAGTCCATCGCCCTGGTGTTCTTCAACCCCTCGCTGCGCACCCGCACCAGCTTCGAGCTCGGCGCCTTCCAGCTCGGCGGCCATGCCGTGGTGCTGCAGCCGGGCAAGGACGCCTGGCCGATCGAGTTCGAGCTGGGCACCGTGATGGACGGCGAGGCCGAGGAGCACATCGCCGAGGTGGCGCGGGTGCTCTCGCGCTACGTCGACCTGGTGGCGGTGCGCGCCTTCCCGAAGTTCATCGACTGGGCCGTGGACCGCCAGGACAAGGTGCTGCGGGCCTTCGCGAAGTACTCGACGGTGCCGGTGATCAACCTCGAGACCATCACCCACCCCTGCCAGGAGCTGGCGCATGCGCTGGCGCTGCAGGAGCACTTCGGCACGACCGACCTGCGCGGCAAGAAGTACGTGCTGACCTGGACCTACCACCCCAAGCCGCTCAACACCGCCGTGGCCAACTCGGCGCTGACCATCGCCACCCGCCTGGGCATGGACGTGACGCTGCTGTGCCCGACGCCGGAGTACGCGCTCGACGAGCGCTACCTGGGCTGGGCGCGCGACAACGTGGCCGAGTCGGGCGGCAGCTTCCGCATGAGCCACGACATCGCCGAGGCCTACGCCGGCGCCGACGTGGTGTACGCCAAGAGCTGGGGCGCCATCCCGTACTTCGGCCGCTGGGACCAGGAAAAGCCCATCCGCGATGCGCACAGGCACTTCATCGTCGACGAGGCCAAGATGGCGATGACCAACAACGGCGTGTTCAGCCACTGCCTGCCGCTGCGCCGCAACGTGAAGGCCACCGACGGGGTGATGGATTCGCCCAACTGCATCGCCATCGAAGAAGCCGAGAACCGCCTGCATGTGCAGAAGGCCGTGATGGCGGCCCTGGCTTCCCAGTAACCCTCTCCCCAACCCCTCTCCCAAGGGGAGAGGGGCTTTCCAGGACCAAGAAATGACCGACAAGCACATCGTCCTCGCCTTCTCCGGCGGCCTCGACACCAGTTTCTGCATTCCCTACCTGCGCGAGCGCGGCTGGGCGGTGCACACCGTGTTCGCCGACACCGGCGGCGTGGACGCCGAGGAGCGCGCCTACATCGAGGCCCGCGCGGCCGAGCTGGGCGCCGCCAGCCACGTCACCGTCGATGGCGGCCCGGCCATCTGGAACGGCTTCGTGAAGCCTTTCGTGATGGCCGGCGAGGGCTACCAGGGCCAATACCCGCTGCTGGTCTCCGACCGCTACCTGATCGTCGATGCCGCGCTCAAGCGCGCCGGCGAGCTGGGCACGAACGCCATCGCCCACGGCTGCACCGGCATGGGCAACGACCAGGTGCGCTTCGACCTGGCGGTGAAGGCCGCCGGCGACTACCAGATCGTCGCGCCGATCCGCGAAATCCAGAAGCAGCACACCCAGACCCGCGCCTACGAGCAGGCCTACCTGGAAGAGCGCGGCTTCGAGGTTCGCGCCAAGCAAAAGAGCTACACCATCAATGAGAACCTGCTGGGCGTGACGCTGTCGGGCGGCGAGATCGACCGCTGGGAAGCGCCGGGCGAGGGCGCCCGCGGCTGGTGCAAGCCGCGCGCCCAGTGGCCGGCGGCGCCGCTGCGGGTCACGCTCACCTTCAAGGCAGGCGAGGCGGTGGCGCTCGACGGCCAGCCGATGGCCGGCGCGGCGCTGCTGGCCAGGCTCAACGGCCTGTTCGCCGAGTACGGCGTGGGCCGCGGCATGTACACCGGCGACACCACGATTGGCCTCAAGGGCCGCATCATCTACGAAGCGCCGGGCCTGGCCGCGCTGCTCGCGGCCCATCGCGCGCTCGAGGAAGCCGTGCTCACCAAGCACCAGAACCGCTTCAAGCCCGAGGTCGCGCGCAAGTGGGTCGAGCTGGTGTACGAGGGCTTCTACAACGACCCGCTCAAGGCCGACCTCGAGGCCTTCCTGGCCTCCAGCCAGCGCTGCGTGAATGGCGAGGTGGTGCTCGAGACCCAGGGCGGCAAGGTCGATGCCGTGGCCATCCGCTCGCCGCACCTGCTCAACGCCAAGGGCGCCACTTACGCGCAGTCGGCCGACTGGGGCGTGGAGGAGGCCGAGGGCTTCATCCGCCTGTTCGGCATGTCGAGCACCCTGTGGGCCGAGATCAACAAGCGCTGAGATGGCCATGCTTCCGAACGTCCTGCAACACCTCGAAGCGCTCGTCGGCTTCGACACGCGCAACCCGCCACGGGCCATCGGCACCGGCGGCATCTTCGATTACCTGCGCGCGCAGCTGCCGGGCTTCGAGGTGCGGGTGACCGACCACGGCGCCGGCGCGGTGTCGATGCTGGCCGTGCGCGGCAACCCGCGGCGGGTGTTCAACGTGCACCTGGACACGGTGCCGGCCTCGCCCGACTGGAGCGCCGACCCGCACGTGCTGCGCGTGACGGCCGACAAGGCCATCGGCCTGGGCGCCTGCGACATCAAGGGCGCCGCCGCGGGCCTGGTCGCCGCCGCCAACGCCACCACGGGCGACGCCGCCTTCCTTTTCAGCAGCGACGAAGAGGCCAATGACGCGCGCTGCATCGCCGCCTTCCTGGCCTCCGACCACGGCTTCGAGCAGGCGATCATCGCCGAGCCGACGATGTGCGAGGCGGTGCTCGCGCATCGCGGCATCAGCTCGGTGCTGATGCGCTTCAAGGGCCAGGCCGGCCACGCCTCGGGCGCCGATGCCTTCGAGCTCAGCGCCGTGCACCAGGCCATGCGCTGGGGCACGAAGGCGCTCGACCACGCCAAGGCGCAGTCGCACGCGCGTTTTGGCGGGCTGACGGGCCTGCGCTTCAACATCGGCCGCGTCGAGGGCGGCATCAAGGCCAACATGATCGCGCCGGCCGCCGAGCTGCGTTTCGGCTTCCGGCCGCTGCCCTCGATGGACCTCGACCAGATGCACGCCAGCTTCCGCGGCCTGGCCGATCCGGCGGCGCTGGCGCACTATGAAGAAACCTTCCGCGGCCCCTCGCTGCCCGCCGGCGACATCGCCCGCGCCGAGGAAAAGCGCCTCGCCGCGCGCGACCTGGCCGACGAGCTCGGCCTGCCCATCGGCAACGCCGTGGATTTCTGGACCGAAGCCTCGCTGTTCTCCGAGGCGGGACTGACCGCCTTCGTCTTCGGCCCGGGCCACATCGCCCAGGCCCACACCGCCGACGAGTGGGTCGCGCTCGACCAGCTCGCCGCCGCCGCCAACCACTACACCCGCCTGCTGGAGCAACACGCGTGACCGAAATGCGCACCACGATCGTCCGGCTGCTGTCGAACATGGCCAGCGCCAAGGAGATCCAGCAATACCTCAAGCGCTTCTCGCAGATCGACGCGGCGCGCTTCGCCGTGGTCAAGGTCGGCGGCGCCATCCTGCGCGACGAACTCGACGCGCTGGTGAGTTCGCTGTCCTTCCTGCAGCAGGTGGGCCTGACGCCGATCGTCATCCACGGTGCCGGCCCGCAGCTGGACGAGGAGATGGCCGCCGCCGGCATCGCCAAGAAGACCGTCGACGGCTTGCGTTACACCGATGCCGAAAGCCTGGCCATCGTGCGCCGGGTCGCCCAGCGCGAGAACCTGCGCCTGGTCGAGGCCCTGCAGGCCCAGGGCGTGCGCGCCACCTCCATCACCGCCGGCGTGTTCGAGTGCGACTACCTCGGCAAGCGCAAGTACGGCCTGGTCGGCCAGGTGCAGCGCGTGGACGTGGCCGGCATCGGCGCGGCCATCAAGGTGGGCTCGATCCCGGTGATCGCCTCGCTGGGCGAGACCACCAGCGGCCAGATCCTCAACGTCAACGCCGACTGGGCGGCCAACGAGCTGGTCAAGACGCTGCAGCCCTACAAGATCATCTTCCTCACCGGCACGGGCGGCCTGCTCGACGGGGACGGGCAGGTGATCGATTCGATCAACCTGAGCACCGAATACGCCGAGCTGATGTCCCAGCCCTGGCTGCACTCGGGCATGAAGGTGAAGATCCAGCAGATCCACGACCTGCTGATGCAGCTGCCGCCCTCGAGCTCGGTGTCGATCACCCGCCCCGACCAGCTGGCCAAGGAGCTGTTCACCCACCGCGGCTCGGGCACGCTCGTGCGGCGGGGCGAGCAGGTGCGCAAGGTCACCAGCTGGAAGAAGCTCGACCTCAAGCGCCTCAAGACGTTGGTGGAAAGCGGCTTCGGCCGCAAGCTGGCGCCCGATTACTTCGAGCGCACCCGGCTGCTCAAGGCCTACGTGAGCGAGCACTACCGCGCCGCGCTGCTGATCACCGAGGAGAACGGCATCGCGCACCTGGACAAGTTCGCCGTCAGCGACGACGCGCAGGGCGAAGGCCTGGGCCGCGCCGCCTGGCAGGTGATGCGCGCCGACACGCCGCAGCTGTTCTGGCGCGCCCGCAGCGGCAACCCGGTGAACGACTTCTACTTCGACGAAGCCGACGGCTGCCTCAAGGGCGAGAAGTGGAACGTGTTCTGGTACGGTCTGGAAGGCTGGGAACAGATCCGCTTCGCCGTCGACCACTGCCTGGCGCGCCCCGCCACGCTCAAGGGCTGAACATGCAGAGCCTGCACTGGACCATTCCGCCGATCCTCGAGGGCGCGCACGTCAGCCTCGAGCCGCTGCAGCCGCACCACGGCGAGGACCTGCTGGCCGCCGCCGCCGACGGCGAGCTGTGGAACCTGTGGTACACGCAGGTGCCGGGCCCCGAGACCCTCCGCGCCTGGCTGGCCCGCGCCATGGCCGACCGCGAGGCCGGCACCGCAATGCCCTTCCTCGTGCGCGACGCCAACGGCGAGCCCGTGGGCAGCACGCGCTTCTTCCGGATGGACCCGGTGGTACCCAGCCTCGAAATCGGTTTCACGTGGTATTCGGCGCGCGTGCAGCGCACCGCGCTCAACACCGAGGCCAAGCGCCTGCTGCTGGGCCACGCCTTCGACGCCATGGGCTGCAGCGTGATCGAGCTGCGCACGCACGTGATGAACCACCGCTCGCGCAGCGCCATCGAGCGCCTGGGCGCCCACTTCGACGGCATCCTGCGCCGGCAGATGCGCATGCCCGACGGCCACCTGCGCGACACCGCGGTGTATTCGATCCTCGACAGCGAGTGGCCGGTGGTACGCCGCAACCTCGACTTCCTGCTCGAGCACGGAGGCCGCCATGGCTGAGCGCATCTCCCTGGGCCTGGTCGGCGCGCGCGGCTACGTGGGCGCGGAGCTGATCAGGCTGGTGGCGGCACATCCGCGCTTCGAGCTGGCCTTCGTGTCCTCGCGCGAGCGCGATGGCCAGCGCCTGGCCGACCATGAACCCGCTTACGCGGGCGACCTGCGCTACACCAACCTCGGCCCCGAGGCCGTCGCGGCGCAGGGCGTGGACGCGCTGGTCCTGGCCCTGCCCAATGGCATGGCAGCGGGCTTCTGCGCCGCGCTCGACTGGGCCGCGGCCGACCCGGTGGTGGTCGACCTCTCGGCCGACTACCGCTTCGACGAGGCCTGGCACTACGGCCTGCCCGAGCTCACCCGCGCCCGCGCGGCCGGCGCCCGTCGCATCAGCAACCCGGGCTGCTACGCCACGGCCATGCAGCTGGCGGTGGCGCCGATGCGCGGGCTGCTGGCCGGCCCGACGCAGTGCTTCGGCGTGTCGGGCTACAGCGGCGCCGGCACCAGCCCCTCGGACAAGAACGACCCCGACAAGCTGCGCGACAACCTGATGCCGTACTCGCTGGTGGGCCACATCCACGAGCGCGAAGTCAGCCGCCAGCTGGGGTATCCGGTGGAGTTCATGCCGCACGTGGCGCCGCATTTCCGCGGCATCACGCTGACGGCGAACTTGCACCTGGCCGCGCCGGCCACGCGCGACGAGGTGCTGGCGCGCTACCGCGCCGCCTACGCCGGCGAGCCGCTGGTGTCGGTGCGCGACGAAGCGCCCTGGGTCAGCCACGTCGCTGGCCGCCACGGCGCCGAGGTGGGCGGCTTCACGCTGTCGGAGGACGGCCGCCGCCTGGTGGTGGTGTCCACGCTCGATAACCTGCTCAAGGGCGCCGCGACCCAGGCGCTGCAGAACCTCAACCTGGCCTTCGGCCTGCCCGAGACGATGGGAATCCCGACATGAGCGAGCTGCTTTGGCAGAAACCCGGCGTGGAAGTGGACCCGCGCATCCAGGCCTTCCTGGCCGGCGACGACGTGCTGCTCGACCGCGAGTTCATCCAGGACGACATCACCGCCTCGGCCGCGCATGCCCGCGGGCTGGCGCGCATCGGCATCCTTGGCGGCGACGAGGCCGAGGCGATGTGCCGCGAGCTGGCGGCGCTGTCCGAAGACCTCAGGAGCGGCGCCTTCGTGCTCGACGAGCGCTACGAGGACTGCCACTCGGCGATCGAATCGCGCCTGGTCGAGCGCCTGGGCGACGTGGGTCGCAAGATCCACACCGGCCGCAGCCGCAACGACCAGATCCTGGTGGCCACGCGGCTGTGGCTCAAGCGCAAGCTGGGCGAGGTGGAGGCGCTGTGCCGTGAGGTCGCCGGGGTCTGCCTTCAGCGCGCGCAGGCCGAAACGCTGCCGATGCCGGGCTACACGCACCTGCAGCGCGCCGTGGTCTCGTCGACCGCGATGTGGTGGGCGGGCTTCGCCGAGGCCTTCATCGACAACGCCGTGCGCGCCCGCCAGGCGGGCGAGTGGATTGATGCCAATCCGCTGGGCACCGCCGCCGGCTACGGCGTGAACCTGCCGCTGGACCGCGAGTTCAGCACGCAAGCGCTCGGCTTCGCCCGCCTGCAGGTGAGCCCGATTTACGCCCAGCTCAGCCGCGGCAAGTACGAACTGGCCGCGGTCGATGCGCTCGGCGCCGCCGCGCTCGACCTGCGCCGCCTGGCCTGGGACCTGAGCCTGTTCACCACGGCCGAGTTCGGCTTCGTCAGCCTGCCGGCGCAATACACGACGGGCAGCTCGATCATGCCCAACAAGCGCAACCCCGACCTTGTCGAGCTGATGCGCGCCACCTACGCCAGCATCGCCGCCGCCCGCACCGAACTCGAGCAGTTGCTGTCGCTGCCCAGCGGCTACCACCGCGACCTGCAGTTCACCAAGGGCGCGCTGGTGCATGCCTTCGGCCGCGGCCTGGGCGCGCTGGCCTTGCTGCCCAACCTGCTGCGCGGCCTGCAGTGGAAGCCCGAGCGCCTGGCCCAGGCCTTCGACGAGGGCATGTACGCCACCGACAAGGCCGTCGAACTCGCGGTCGCCGGCCTGCCGTTCCGCGAGGCCTACAAACTTGCCGCCGCCGAGCCGCTGCCCTCGCACGGCGCGGACCCGCAGGCGAGCCTCGATGCGCGCGTATCGCCGGGCGGGGCCGCGGCCTTGGGCCTGGATGTGCTCGCTGGCCGGCTGTCCGAGCTCAAGCTTTCGGTACAGAACGCCTAAGCTGGCTGCGTCGCAACAATCGCTCAGTGCGCATCACGTGCACGACGTGGACCTGCTCGCCGTCGTGCCGATAGAAGACCCTGCATGGCGGTTCGACGATCTGTCGGTAGCGCGACTTGGGCCCTAGTTCCTTGGGGCGGGGCCCGGATTTCGGATGGTCGGCCAGTTGCTTCACATGGGCAACTATTCGCCGCACCACGGCTTTGGCCGCTTCCGGATCCTGGATGGCGATGTATTCGGCGATGGCCTCGAGGTCGGCGATGGCCGGCTCGGTCCAGATTACTTGAGCCATTTGGCCAGGCGCTTCTCGGCCTGGGCCTGGGTCAGGGTACGGCCCTCCGCGATCGCCATCTCGCCCCGGGCGATGCCTTCGAGGATGGCCATGCGTTCCTGCTGCAGCTGGTAGGTCTCGACATCGACCAGGTAGGCGCTCGGCAGGCCGTGTTGGGTGATCAGGATGGGCTGCTTGTCCCGCTCGACGTCAGCCAGCAGGTCGGTCGCCTGGCGCTTGAGGGTGGTGACGAGTTCGGTTCGCATGGAGTGACACTAAAGTATCACTTGGTCAGGGTCAAGTCGGCAGTTTGCCTGCTGCTGGGTGTGACTATCGCCCGGCTTCATGTAAGGCAAGCAAGTCGCGCAGCCGTCGGCCATCCAGAGTGCATGCGGATGGTCTCGAGCTGGAGGCAGGCGACGCTTTCGGGCAGCTCCGTGGCTGTCACGTAGTGCGCGTCCACGCACCAGTCTCCGATTGCCTTGTAGTCCCGCTTCATGGGGACGATTGATTCGGCTGCCGCAGGACCTTCAGCGCCACGACCAGGACGAGGGCGGCTCCGACTGCCAGGATCGCCCACAGCAACCATCGCTGCCAGTCCTCGCCGCGCTTCGGCGCCAGTGCCGCCGCGCCGCCCGCGTCGCTCATCGCGCCCAGCGTCGCCACCGCAGGCTCCGAACTCGATGCCGCGAGCGCGGCCTTCACCGGATAGTCCTCGCGCTGGGCGCGCACGCTGCCGGCCACCAACACGTAGGGACGCGGGCCCTGGGCGAGCAGCACGAAGCGCTCGGGGCGATAGCGAAGCCGCAGTTCCGGCGGGCGCGTGAGCGCAGGCTGGGTGCTGACGCGCCACTGGCGCTCGCGATGCAGGTGCACGGCGGGCTCGACGTGGCGCACTTCGTCGCCGTTGCTGCCCAGGCGGAAGGCGATGAAGCCGGTGACGGGGCGCCACCAATCCTCGGCATGGTCGCGGGCCGTCACCTGCACGGCGGCCACGGCATTGTTGGTCGGCAGTTCGACATCCACGCGCTCGATGGCCATCGGCCCGGGGCTGGTGTAGTCGAACATGCCCGGCTGCCCGGCCACGGCCACGCCGGCCAGGGACACCATCTGCCAGGGGCGCTCATCGCCGCTGCGCAGATGGCGGCCGGTCTGCAGGCCGGCCAGCGCCGGCCAGCTTCCCTCGTTCTCGATCGAAAGGCGCAGGTAACGGGCATCGGTGCGCCCCAGCTCGAGCTTCAGGCGCTCGATGCGCAGGCCGTTGTCGTCCAGGGCCACCAGCGGCTGGCCGGACACCAGGGGGCGCCATTCCACCAGGTCCCCGGACGAGGACACGCGAACGCGCAGGTTCACCGGCAGCGCGGCATCATCGGCCAGGGTCACGTGCAGCGCCGAGATGGTCGGCGGCTCTTCGCCGCGATCGACGAGCAGGTCATGGCGTTCGGCCGGCGGCGGCGCCGTGTCGTTCGTGCGCAGGTCCAGTCCGCGCAGGCGGCCATCGGCATCGCGCTCAAGACGCAGCGCCAGGCTTTCCGGCTGGCCCGCCTGGGGCAAGGGCACGCGCAGCCACGGCACCGGCTCGAGCAGCTCGTCGTCGGTGCCTTCCGGCGGCCAGGGTGCGAAGGGCACGGGCTCGCCGTCGGCGTTGAACACGGCCAGGTCGCGCAGGTCGGCGCGGGTGACGTGCAGCAGCACGGCGGCGTCGAGCTCGAGCACGTACGCCGCGGCGTCGCCTTCGGCCTGCACCGGCCACTGCACGGCGTAGTCCTGCGGCGTCGCGCTCGCGTGCGCGAGCCCGGTGGCCAGCAGTCCGAGCATCAAGACAGTTCGCATACGTTTACTCCGAACGGGGCGGGGTGGGGGCGATGCGGCCGACCAGCACCAGCAGGCCGCCCACCACCAGGAAGGACACGATGCCGGCGATGTCGCCGACGAACTGCCGGTCCACGGCGATCAGCTTGAGCATGACCACGCCCAGCAGCGCCGCGCCCAGCCACCACAGCGGCCGGTCCTTGCGCCGCGAACCGAGCACCCAGGCGGCGACGCCGGCCAGGCACCAGGCCACGGTGAGGCTGGCCTGTGGTGTGGTTTCCATCAGCAGGCGCGCGTTCCAGGGCAGGTCGGCCAGGTGGTGGCAGGCGCGCAGCACGCTCATGGTCAGCGTGAAGAGCGCCGCGCCCGCCCAGGCCAGGCCGCCGAGGCGATGCGGATCGTCGTGGTTGCGCAGCCAGGCCGCGCCGGCCAGCAGGCCCAGCAGCAGCGACAGTTCGAGCGGGTTGAGCAGCGGCAGCCAGGGCAGCGGCGCGCTGTCGCCGGGCAGGAAGTGGCCGAAGAACCAACCCAGGCCCAGGCCGGCGCCGGCGATGCCCAGCCACACCTTGCGCCAGCGCGGGAACTGGTCGGCCACGGGCCAGCCGGCGAACCCGGGCTTGGACGCCGCCAGCCAGGCCATCGCGGCCAGCGGCGCCAGCAGCGCCGGCAGCAGCCAGCCATCGGCCAGGCCCATCTGGTCCTCGGCCACGCGCAGCAGGGTGATGCCCAGCGCGGACCCCAGCGTCACCAGCCAGCCCAGGTGCGCCAGCGGCAGGCCACGCGAGCGTGGCTCGCGCAGGGAGCGCAGCGTCAGCAGCGCGGCCGCCAGCATCGGCCACCACCACCACAGCGGGTGCTGGAACATCGTGGTGTCGTAATGGTCCTGCGTGGCCAGCGTCAGCGGCAGCATCAGCACCACCGAGGCCACCAGCGGCCACGACAGCCGCGGCCAGGCCATCGGCCCGCGCAGCAGCGCCGCCAGCGCCGCGGTCAGCAGCGCGAAGCCGCCGTAATAAAGCGCATCGAAGCGCGGGTCGAGGTTGACCTCGATCTCGCGCATGCCCAGCACGCTCCACCAGCCCAGTCCCACCAGCAGCAGGATGACCTGCAGGGCGACGGCCTTGCCGGCGCGCTGGTACAGCCAGCTCGCCGCCAGCCAGGCCAGGGCGAGCAGGCCGAGGTTGAGCACGTGGGCATTGAGCACGAAGCGGTCGGCATAACCTGGGTCGTGGTCGAAGAGGCTCACCATCCAGGCCAGGCCCGCCAGCACCAGCAGCACCAGGCCGCTCCAGCGCACCAGGCGCCGCTCCTGGCGCAGGCCCAGCCAGACCATGCCGGCGCCCTGCAGCGCCCAGGCGGCCGAGGTCCAGCGTGCGGTCAGCGCCAGCGGGATGGCCAGCGTGGCGAACACCAGGCCCATGCCGGCGGCGCTCTGCGCCAGGTCGCGCAGGCGCTCGTTGCGCCGCGCCCACAGCGCCAGGCCGGTGTAGATGGCCGCCACGAACAGCGCGCTGTAGGCCAGGCCCATGCGGTCGTCGCCCAGCAGGCCCACCTGCATCGGGAAGGCCAGCAGCGGCGTGCCGAAGAGCAGCGTGCCGTCCACCTTGCCGTTCTTCTGCCGGCCGGCCAGCGCGTACAGCACCGGGATGGCCACGTAGAACAGGAAGAACAGCACGAGGAAAGGCTCGACCGTGGCGAACTTCTCGGGCTGGTAGTACTTCGCGCCCCAGAATCCGCCGATGGCGAAGGTGAAAACGAACCCCACCAGGTTCAGCGCGCGCCACGGCCGCTGCCAGGCGATGGCGAACACGGCGGCGTTGAGCACGGCGTAGTAGGAGAACAGCGCCACGTGGTTGCCGCTGCCGGTCGAGAGCAGCACCGGCGCGAGGTAGCCGCCGACGAAGCCCAGCACCGCCAGCGCCGGCGCGTTCTGCTTCACCGCCAGCACGCTGGCGCCGGCCACGAGCACCAGCACGAGCACGAAGGCGGGCAGGGCATCGAGCACCTGGTAGTTGCGGAAGGCGGCGAACACCACCAGCAGCAGGATGCCGATGGCGCCGCCCTGGACGCTCAGGCCGAAAGCCGGCCGCTCGGCGGCGCTGCGCAGGCCCCAGACCAGGCCGGCGATGGCGCCGGCGGCGATGCCGGCCAGGCGCAGTTCGATCGGCATCGTCAGCCAGCCGGCGTCGGCCGCGTACTTGATGGCCGCGGCCACGCCGAACAGCAGAACCAGCACGCCCAGCTTCACGGGCACGTTGCCTTCGAAGAACCAGCTGCGCAGGACGCGGGCGAGTTTGGCCAGCGCGTCGGGCTCGGCCGGCGTGCGTGGCGTGGCGGGCACCGGGCGCGGGGCGGCGGCCAGAATCGGGGGCGGCTCCGGCGCCGCGGCTGCGGCCACGGCGGGCGCGGCGGCCTGCGCGGGCAGCGGGGCGCTGGAAACCGCGGCCGGCGGTGCCGGCTCGGCGCGCGGGGCGGCCGGTGCTGGAGCCGGTGCCGGAGCCGGGGCGACCGGCGCCTGGACCGGGGCAGGCCGCGGGCCGGCGCGCTTGAGGTCGGCCAGCTCGGTACCGAGCCGCACCACCCGCACCTGCAGGGCCAGCAGCCAGCCCAGCAGCAAGCCGATGCCGCCACCGGCGACGAAGCCGAACAGGGTTCGGTCCAGGTCCATCACGGCCAGGCCGAACAACGCGCCCAGCAAGGCACCCACGATCCCCAGGATCCAGCCCATCCGCTTCCCCAAGCCCCACGTTGGGCCGAGTGTAACCAAGCACCGGCCGTGGCGTCGGCCTATGTGTATTCCTAACCGGGTGAGCCCGGCTGGCCGTTGTCCCTCGCCGGTAATGGGCTGCGTTGGCCCGGGAGTGGACGCGCTGCGCGGCAGGCTCGCGCTGGCTGGGTGCCACCTATCCAACAGGGGACATCGACATGGAACTCAAGCCTCAAATCCTGGGCGGCCTGCTGCTGCCCCTCATGCTGGTGGGCTGCGCCAACGTGGCCGAAAAGCTGCGCAGCCAGCCGGCCGTGCATTTCAAGGCGCAGGGTGCGGCGGTCGCGCCGGCCACCGGCGACAAGAAGGCCCTGGCGCTGCACTGCATGGAGACGCGCTCGGTCGAGGACGGCAAGCCGCATGGCGGCAACAGTGAATGCGTGTACGCCTCCACCAACTTCGCCGACGTGGCGGCCATCTCGGGGCGCGATCCCGAAGGCGAGAAGGCGCTCGACACGCTGCTCGCGGTGTCCGACATGAACTGCTCGAACTACATGCACCGGGTGTTCTCCAACCGGACGCTCACGGATTTCACCGGCCGCCTGGCCGGCGACCTGCTCACCAGCACCGCCACCGCCGCCACCCAGGTCGACCCGAACACCGCCGCGGCGCTGGGCGTGGCCAACCTGGTGGTGGGCAAGTCGATCGAGGGCTTCAACGCCACCTACTTCCAGGAAAAGACCTTCCAGGCACTGGAGGCGGCCATCAACGGCGAGCGCGAGCGCATCCGCGCCATCATCCTGGCCAAGCGCATCCAGGGGCGCCAGAAGGGCGCCGGCGGGACGCCCGTCCAGCCCTACGGCCCGCTCGAGGCGCTCTCCGACCTGCGCGCCTACGACGACGCCTGTTCGTTCAAGGCCGGCCTGAACGTGCTGGTCTCGCTGGCCGAGCAGGAGCAGGCCCAGCGCATGCACCAGGTGATGCGCCTGAGCCTGGCGGCCGACCAGGGGGCCGAAGCGCGCTGCCAGTACGGCGTTGCCGCTGCCAACGACGCCTGCACGGCCGGGGACGGTGCACCTGTCCGGCCGGCGGGGAACATGCCGCCGCCCCCGGCCCGCGAGCCGGCCCTGTATTCGGGCGACCGCAGCCGGCGGCCCTGAGCCGCGCGGGACAAAAAAAGGGCCGCCCCGGAGGGCGGCCCTTTGAAATACAGCAATTTGGTCGGGGAGACAGGATTTGAACCTGCGACTTCTACGTCCCGAACGTAGCGCTCTACCAGGCTGAGCTACACCCCGAGGGATCGAGCCGGCAATTCTAGGGGCTCGGCCGGGTTTCGGCAAGCCCGGGCGGCTTCGCTCGCGCGGCGGCGACACGCCCGGGTGGCCGCTGCCGCTAGAATGCGCGAGTTCGCACTGGAGTGCCCGCCTTGATCAAGCCCCGCACCACGCCCGGGGTCATGGAGCTGCTGCCCCGTGACCAGATCGCCTTCCAGCGCATGCTGGACACCATCCGCCGCAATTACGAGCGGTTCGGCTTCCTGCCGGTGGAAACGCCGGTGTTCGAGCTGTCCGAGGTGCTGCTGACCAAGACCGGCGGCGAGACCGAGCGCCAGGTCTATTTTGTGCAGTCCACCGGCGCGCTGAGCAATGCCGCCGAAGCCGGCGGCGGCCAACCCGAGCTGGCGCTGCGCTTCGACCTGACCGTGCCGCTGGCGCGCTACGTCGCCCAGCACGAGCACGACCTCGCGTTCCCCTTCCGCCGCTACCAGATCCAGCGCGTGTACCGCGGCGAGCGCGCCCAGCGTGGTCGCTTCCGCGAGTTCTACCAGTGCGACATCGACGTCATCGGCAAGGATTCGCTCGGCGTGCGCCACGACGCCGAGATGCCGGCGGTCATCCACGCCGTGTTCTCCGAGCTGGGCGTGGGCGCCTTCACCATCCAGCTCAACAACCGCAAGCTGCTGCGCGGTTTCTTCGAGGGCCTGGGCATCGCCGACGGCGAGCGCCAGGCGCTGGTGCTGCGCGAGATCGACAAGCTCGACAAGCGCGGCGCCGAGGCCGTGCGCGCCACGCTCACCGGGCCGGACTTCGGCCTGGCCGACGAGGTGGCCGACAAGATCATGGCCTTCGTGCAGGTGCGCTCGACCTCGCACGCCGACGCGCTGGCGCGCCTCGATGCGCTCGGCGGCGGCAACCCGACGCTCGAGCAGGGCGTGGCCGAGCTGCGCGAAGTGATCGGGCTGCTCAAGGCCCAGGGCCTGCCCGAGTCCGACTACGCGGTGAACTTCTCCATCGCCCGCGGCCTGGACTACTACACCGGCACGGTTTACGAGACCACGCTCGACGACCACCCGCAGATCGGTTCGGTCTGCTCGGGCGGCCGCTACGAGGACCTGGCCAGCCACTACACCAAGTCGCGCCTGCCGGGCGTGGGCATCTCCATCGGCGCCACGCGCCTGTTCTGGCAGCTGCGCGAGGCCGGCATCATCGACACCGCCGAAAGTTCGGTCGAGGTGATGGTGGGCCTGATGGACGAGGCCCGCCTGGGCGACTCGCTCGACATCGCCCGCCAGCTGCGCGCCGCCGGCATCAACACCGAGGTGCAGATGGAGGCGAAGAAGCTGGCCAAGCAGTTCCAGTACGCCGACAAGGCCGGCATCCGCTTCGTCGCGCTCTACGGCGAGGACGAAGCCGCGCGCGGCGTGGTCACGGTCAAGGACCTGCGCGCCAAGGAACAGTTCGAGGTGTCGCGTGCCGACCTGGCCGCCACCCTGCGGGTCGAGCTCGAACAACAGCGCGCGATGGGAAAACACTGACATGAAGCCCATTACCCTCGACGGCCGTAGCCTCAACCGCGCCCAGGTGGCCGAGATCGCCCACGGCGCGCCCGTGCGGCTCGACGAGGCGCGCCTGCAGGCGGTGCAGCGCGCCGCCGATTTCCTTGCAGACCAGGTCAAGAAACAGGAACCGATCTACGGCGTGTCCACGGGCTTCGGCTCGAACGCCGACAAGCTGCTGGGCTCGCGCCGGGTGCGCGAAGGCCTGCCCGGCGCCGCCGACACCGGCGAGAGCGTGCTCGAGGAGCTGCAGCGCAACCTCATCGTCACCCACGCGGTGTGCGTGGGCGAGCCGTTCCCGGCCGACGTGGTGCGCGCCATGCTGGCCATCCGCATCAACACGCTGATGATGGGCCACTCGGGCATCCGCCCGCAGGTGCTGCAGGCGCTGGCGGCGATGCTCAACGCCGGCATCGTGCCGGTGGTGCCGCGCAAGGGCAGCGTGGGCGCCAGCGGCGACCTCGCGCCGCTTTCGCACCTGGCCATCGTGCTGCTCGGCGGCGGCGAAGCCTTCTACGACGGCCAGCGCCTGCCGGGTGCCGAGGCCCTGGCCCGCGCCGGCCTGCAGCCGGTGTCGCTCTCGCACAAGGAAGGCCTGGCGCTCAACAACGGCACGGCGCAGATGCTGGCCACGGCCGTGCTGGCGATCGAGAAGCTCGAAGACCTGCTCGACACCGCCGACCTCGCCGCCGCGATGACGCTCGATGCCTTCGCCGGCCGCCTGCGCGCCTTCGACCCGCACGTGCACGCGCTGCGCCCGCACCCGGGCCAGGTGCACGTGGCGGCGCGACTGCGCACGCTGCTGTCGGGCTCCACGCTCTCGGACATCGCCTACCACCTGGTGCCGCGCTTCCGTCAGTGGCTGCCGGAAAGCTGGGCCACGCCGGCGCAGCAGGCCCTGGCCTTCGACATCGGCTGGGACTGGGTGCCGTTCTCGCAGCGCCACGGCCGCGAGCGCTTCTACCAGCGTTTCCGGCCCTTCCGCGGCGGCAAGAAGCACCAGCCGCAGGACAGCTATTCGCTGCGCTGCATCCCGCAGGTGCACGGCGCCGTGCGCGATGCGCTCGAGCAGGCCAAGCGGGTGGTGGACATCGAGCTCAACGCCGTCACCGATAATCCCCTGCTGTTCCCGGATCTGATGGACAGGAGTCCGAATGCCGCGGAGGCCATGGATGGCCGGGAGCGGCGCGCCGGGAAGGTTGAAATCGAGGACCAGGTGGTTTCGGCCGGCCACTTCCACGGCATGCCGCTGGCGCTGGCGATGAGCTACCTCAAGGCCGCCATCCCGGTGCTGGCCTCGATTTCGGAGCGCCGCCTCAACAAGCTCGTCGACCCGGCCACCAACGATGGCCTGCCGGCCTTCCTGATCGGCAACGAAGACGGCACCGAAAGCGGCTTCATGATCGTGCAGTACACCGCCGCCGCGCTGGTGAACGACCTGGCCAGCCGCGCCCACCCGGCCAGCGTGTATTCCATCCCCACGTCGGCCAACGCCGAGGACCACGTGTCCATGGGCGCCAACGAGGGCCGCCACGTGCTGGAAATGGTGGAAGACCTGGGCCACGTGCTGGCGCTGGAGCTCTACACCGCCGCACAGGCCCTGGATTACCGCCGCGACATGATCAACGCCGCGCGCGAGCTGGCCCGTACCGCCGATGCCGAAGCGCTGGCCGCGAAGGTGCAGGGCGCGCCGTTGCCGGGCCACCCCGACCGCCCGGCTTTCCTCGCGGAAGTCGAAGGCCTGCGCCAGGAACTGGCCGCCGCGCCGGAGTTCGAGCCGGGCGTGGCCGTGCGCGCGGCCTGGGCGGCGCTGCGCGAGGCCATCCCCTTCATGGCCCGCGACCGCGCGATGGACGGCGACATCGCCACCGCCGTGGCGCTGGTGCGTTCCGGTCGCCTGCTTTCCGCCGCCCGCCAGGCCCTCTAGCACCCTTGTAGGAGCGCCTTCAGGCGCGAATCTTTTGACTTTGCCTTCGGCAAAGCAGGGATTCGCGCCTGAAGGCGCTCCTACAGGATCCGGGGTTAGCTGGTGAGGTCGGCGTCGGCGTGCACGCGGTTGCGGCCGCCGTCCTTGGCCGCGTAGAGCGCGTCGTCGGCGCGGTGCAGGGCCTCGTCCACGCCCATGCCGCTGCCCGGGCGCAGCACGAAGGCGCCGATGCTGGCGCTGATGCCGATGTTGTTGCCGGCATAACGCACCGGCTCGCTGCAGATGCGCACGCGCACCAGCTCGGCCAGGTGCAGCAGGCGCTCGCCCTCGATGTCGGGCACCACGGCCACGAACTCCTCGCCGCCGAAGCGCGCCAGCAGCGCGCCGTGCGCGGACAGGCTGTCGGTGAGGCAGCGGCCCAGCCAGCGCAGGCACTCGTCGCCGGCCAGGTGGCCGTGGGTGTCGTTGACGTTCTTGAAGTGGTCAAGGTCGATCAGCAGCACGCCCAGCGGCTGCCGGTGTTCGGCGGCATGGTGCATCTGGTGTTCGAACACGTCGCGGAAGTGGCGGCGGTTGAACAGGCCGGTCAGGGCATCGCGCCGGTTCGATTCGCGCAGGCGCTGGTTGGCTTCGGCCAGCTGTTCGAGCGCCGTGCTCAGCTCCGAGGTGCGCCGCGCCACGTGCCGCTCGAGCTGCTCGTTGTGCTCGCGCACCAGTCGCTCGTTTTCTCCGCGCAGGCGGGCGTATCGGTAGGCGAGGGCGAACGAGAGCAGGATCATCTCCAGCGCCGAGCCGATCTGGATGCCGTACTCGGTGAGGAACCCCTTCTGCAGCAGTCCGAAGCTCACCGACGCATACAGCGCCGTGCCCAGCAGCAGGAAGCCCCAGGCCGCCAGGAACACCTTGGCCGGCGCATAGCCACCGCGGATGGAATTGATGGTGATCGCCAGGATGAACAGCGCACCCGGGAACACCGCCAGCGTCAGCGGCTTGACCACCGTTCGGTATTCGAGGAACAGCGAGGCCACGCCCATCAGCACGTAGAAGCCGATGATCAGCAGCGAGAACAGGTTCGCCCGCGGCTGGCGCTCCGGCAGCTCCAGGAACACGCGGCAGAACTGGTGCATGGCGACCTGCGAGAGCGCCATCGAAATGGGGATGGCGTGGTTGGCCAGCCAGGGCGAGTTCGGCCACAGGTATTCGAAGGCCAGGCCATTGAGGCAGAGCATCACCAGGCCGAAGGCGCTGACGTGCAGCATGTACCAGAAATGGCTGGCGTCGCGGAGGCTCAGCCACAGCACCAGGTTGTAGCAAAACAGCGCCACCAGGATGCCGTAGAACAGGCCGATGCCCAGCTGCGAATCGCGCTCGAGCTCGGCGAAGGCGGTGGGCGTGTACAGCGCCAGCGGCACCTGCAGCGAACTGCGGCTCGAGACGCGCACCAGCAGTTCCACGCGCGTGCGGGTGGGCAGGTCGACCCAGAAGTTGGGGTGGCGATAGCGGATCGATCGCGCCGAGAAGGGCAGGCTGTCGCCGGAGGCGAAATGCTCGACCCGGCCGTCGGGGTAGCGCAGGTAGACGTCCACATTGTCGAGCAGCGGGTAGTGCAGCACCAGCAGCCAGCGCTGCAGGCCGGCGCGGGTGTTGAACAGCTCGGCGTGGAACCAGTAGGCGCCCTCGGTGAAGCCCAGGGTGGTGTTGCCGTCGGGCAGGGGGGCGAACTCGCCGCGGCCGGCCCGCGCCAGCATGGTGGTGGCGTCGGCCCGACCCTCCGGGTCCACGGCATAGCCCAGGTGGGGCGCCAGCCGGAGGGCCTCGGTGCCCTCGTCGAGCAGGGCCGGCTGGGCCTGTGTTTCCGCGGCGCACAGGGCCAGCAGCAGTGCCAAAAGTGTCGCGAAGATGCGCATCAGTGGCCGGTTTCCCCTCGTCCGCATCCACTCTAGACCGCGTCCGGGGCATTGACCAGCCGGATGGGATGCTGGGTTTGCTTGACAATGTAATAGCGCGTTATTACATTCTCACGCCATGAAGCGCCGCGACCCCGCCACCCGCCCCGACCAGACCGACCTCGACGCCCTCGTCGAGGCCATGCTGGGCCTGCGCGAGCCGGCCGAGCTGCGGGCCTTCCTGGACGACCTGTGCACCCCGGCCGAGCTCGAGGCCCTGTGCGACCGCTGGCGGGTGATCCCCCTGCTGCAGGCGGGCGTGCCCTACCGCGAGATCCACGACCGCACTGGCGTCAGCGTCACCACCATCGGCCGCGTCGCCCGTTGCCTCGAGCGCGGTGCCGGCGGCTACCGGCTTGCCGCCGAACGCGCCGGCCACACCGCGTCGCCCGAAGCGGCGCACTGAATCCACCTTTTCTTCAACCGGAGGGCGTCATGAGGACGCACGACCGCCTGCGCATTGCCATCCAGAAGTCCGGACGCCTGTCCGACCCCGCCCGCGACCTGCTTGCGCGCGCCGGGCTGGCCTTCCGCGAGAGCCGCGACCGCCTGTTCTGCTACGGCGAATCGCTGCCCATCGACCTGCTGCTGGTGCGCGACGACGACATCCCCGGCCTGATCGCCGAGGGCACCTGCGACCTGGGCGTCGTGGGCCAGAACGTGCTCGAGGAGCAGGCGCTCGAGCGCGCCGCCGAGGGCAAGCCCGAGGCCTACCGCGCCATCCGCGAGCTCGGCTTCGGCCGCTGCCGCCTGTCGGTGGCCGTGCCCAACGAGTGGGAATGGCCCGGTCCGTCGCGCCTGGCCGGCCTGCGCATCGCCACCAGCTACCCGCAGCTGCTGGCGCGCTGGCTGCGCAACCAGGGCGTGGCGGCCGAGCCGGTGGTGCTGTCGGGCTCGGTCGAGATCGCGCCCCGCCTGGGCAAGGCCGAGGCCATCTGCGACCTGGTCTCCACCGGCGCCACGCTGATGGCCAACCAGCTCAAGGAAACCGCCGTGGTGTTCGAGAGCCAGGCCGTGCTGGTGGCGCCCGCCGCGCCCTTCGGCGACGCCCGTGCCGAGCTGGCGGCCATGCTGCTGCGCCGCCTTGACGCCGTGCTGAGCGTGCGCGCGAGCAAACTGGTGCTATTCCAGGCCCCGCGCGAGGCGGTGCCGGGCCTGCTCAAGCTGCTGCCCGACGCCGAACCGCCGACCGTGATGGCCATCGAGGGCCAGCGCGACCAGGTCGCCCTGCAGGCCCTGTGCCGCAGCGCGATGACCTGGCAGCGGCTGGAGGACATGAAGCGCGCCGGGGCCACGGGCCTGCTGGTGCTGCCGGTGGAGCAGATGCTGGCATGAAGACCATCGACTGGAATTCGCTGGACGCCGGCGCCCGCGCCGCGGCCCTGGCCCGCCCGGGCGGCGGCGACCAGGACGCCATCGAGGCGGCGGTGAAGCGGGTGTTCGAGCAGGTGCGGGCCGACGGCGACGTCGCCCTGCGTGCGCTGACGCGGCGTTTCGACGGCGTCGAGCTTGGGACTTTCGAAGTCACCGCCGAGGAGTTCGCCGAGGCCGAGGCGGCCGTCACGCCGGCGCTGCGGGCGGCGATGGTGGAGGCCCGCGGACGCCTGCTGGCCTGGCATCGCGCCGGCGCCGGCCAGGGATTCGAGATGGAAACTGCGCCGGGCGTGAGCTGCGGCCGCATCCTGCGCCCGATCGCGCGCGTGGGCCTGTACGTGCCGGCCGGCAGCGCACCGCTGCCGTCCACCGCGCTGATGCTGGGCGTGCCGGCCGAAGTAGCCGGCTGCGCCGACGTGGTGCTGTGCACGCCGCCGCGCGCCGATGGCCGCGCCGACCCGGCGGTGCTGGTGGCCGCGGCGCTGTGCGGCATCCGCCGGGTGTTCAAGCTCGGCGGCGCCCAGGCCATCGCGGCGATGGCCCTGGGCACCGACAGCGTGCCGCGTTGCGACAAGCTCTTCGGCCCGGGCAACCGCTACGTCACGGCCGCCAAGCAGCTGGCGGCGATGATGGCCGGTGGCCCGGCCATCGACATGCCGGCGGGGCCGTCGGAAGTGCTGGTGATCGCCGATGCCGGCGCGCCGCCGGTGCACGTGGCCGCCGACCTGCTGTCGCAGGCCGAACACGGCCCGGATTCGCAGGTCGTGCTGGCCACTGATTCGGCCGAACTCATCGAAGCCGTGCGCGTCGAGGTCGAGCGCCAGCTGGCCGGACTGCCGCGCGCCGACATCGCCCGCCAGGCGCTGGCGCACGCCCGCCTGGTGAAGGTCGATACGCTGGCCGAGGCCTTCGCGCTGAGCAACGAGTACGCGCCCGAGCACCTGATCCTGGCCCTGCGCGAGCCGCGCGCCTGGCTCGATGCCGTCACCAGCGCCGGCTCGGTGTTCCTCGGCGATTTCGCGCCCGAGGGCCTGGGCGACTACTGCTCGGGCACCAACCACGTGCTGCCCACCAACGGCGCCGCCCGCGCCTGGAGCGGCGTGAGCGTGGCCAGTTTCCAGAAAGCCATCAGCTTCCAGCAGGTCAGCCGCGAGGGCCTGGCCGCGATTGGTCCCTGCGCCGTCGAAATGGCGCGAGCGGAAGGCCTGGAGGCGCACGCGCAGTCGGTGCTGCGGCGCCTGGAGGACGCGGCATGAATGTTTCGAACGAAAGTCCGCTGATGGAGCTGGTGCGGCCCGACATCCGCGGCTTCGCCGGCTACAGCTCGGCGCGGCGCGCGGGCGTCACGGGTTCGATTTGGCTCAACGCCAACGAAA
The DNA here is from genome assembly GCF_001724815.1 of Arenimonas sp. SCN 70-307. Classification (GTDB taxonomy): domain Bacteria; phylum Pseudomonadota; class Gammaproteobacteria; order Xanthomonadales; family Xanthomonadaceae; genus Arenimonas. The sequence goes on from NZ_MEDO01000001.1 coordinate 104,477, forward strand.
GCGCCTGGCGCAACCCGGCCGACGCCGGCCTGGGTGCGAACCGCTACCCGGATCCGCAGCCGGCCGCGCTGCGCCAGCGCCTGGCCACGCTCTACGGCGTGCGCCCCGAGGAGGTGCTGGTCGGCCGCGGCAGCGACGAGGCCATCGACCTGCTCGTGCGCGCCCTGTGCCGCCCGGGCCAGGACGCCGTGGTCGTCGCGCCGCCGGTGTTCGGCATGTACGCCGTCAGCGCGCGCCTGCAGGGCGCGCCGCTGGTGGAAGTGCCGCTGCGCGACGGCGCCGGCGGTTTCGAGTGCGACCTCGATGCCATGGCCAGCGCCGCCGTGAACAGTGGCGCCAAGCTGGTGTTCGTGTGCTCGCCGGCCAATCCCACGGGCCAGGCCGTGCCGCCGGCCGAGTTGCTGGCCCTGGCGCGTCGCCTGGCCGGCCGCGCGCTGGTGGTGGTGGACGAGGCCTACGGCGAATACAGCGACCAGCCGTCGATCGCGGGTGAGATCGCCAACCAGCCCAACCTGGCCGTGCTGCGCACGCTGTCGAAGGCGCACGCGCTGGCCGCGGCGCGCATCGGCTGCCTGCTGGCCGACCCGGCGCTGGTGGCGGTGTTGCGCAACTGCCAGGCGCCGTACCCGCTGCCGTCGCCCTGCGTGCAGCTGGCCCTGGCCGGCCTGTCCGAGCCGGCGCTGGCGGCCACGCGCGAACGCGTGCAGGCCGTGCGCGCCGAACGCGAGCGGCTGCGCGTCGCCCTGGCCGAGGCGCCGGGCGTACGCCGGGTGTATCCCTCGCAGGGCAACTACCTGCTGGCGCGCTTCGACGACGCCGGCGCGGCCTTCGCCCGCCTGCTCGAGGCCGGCGTGGTGGTGCGCGACATGCGCGCCTCGCCGCAGCTGGGCGACGCGCTGCGCATCAGCATCGGCCGCCCGGAGGAGAACGACGCGGTGCTCGCGGCGCTGCAGGCGGGGAGGGCGGCGGCATGAGCGGCACGCGCATCGCCTTCCTCGACCGCGACGGCACCCTGATCGAGGAGCCGTCCGACTTCCAGGTCGACAGCTACGCCAAGGTCCGCTTCGTCGAGGGCATGATCCCGGCGCTGCTGCAGCTGCGCGACGCCGGCTTCGAGTTCGTCATGGTCACCAACCAGGACGGGCTGGGCACGGCCAGCTTCCCGCGCGAGCAGTTCGAGGGACCGCAGGCGATGGTGCTGCAGCTGCTCGAGTCCCAGGGCATCCGCTTCCGCGAGGTGCTGGTGGACGAGAGCTTCGAGCACGAGAACAAGCCCACCCGCAAGCCGGGCCTGGGCATGATGATGCACTACCTGCGCGACCGCTCGATCGACCTGGCCAACTCCATCGTCGTCGGCGACCGCGAGACCGACCTGCAGCTGGCGCGCAACCTCGGCTGCCGTGGCTTCCGGCTCGGCCCGGGCTTCACCACCTGGGCGCAGATCGCCCACGAAGTGGCGAACGCGCCGCGCCGCGCGCTGGTCGAGCGCAAGACCAAGGAAACGAAGATCCGCGTCGAGGTCGACCTCGACAGCCCGGCCGAGCCGCGCGTGCGCACCGGCCACGGCTTCTTCGACCACATGCTCGAGCAGCTGGGCAAGCACGGCGGCTTCGCGCTCTCGCTGCAGTGCGAGGGCGACCTGGGCGTGGACGAACACCACACGGTCGAGGACTGCGCGCTGGCCATCGGCCAGGCCCTGCGCGAGGCGCTGGGCAGCAAGCGCGGCGTGGCGCGTTACGGCGATTCGGTGGGCCGCGGCGCGATCACGCTGCCGATGGACGAGACCCTGGCCGGTGCGGCGGTGGATCTGTCCGGCCGCCCGTACTTCGTGTTCGAGGGCAAGTTCGGCCGCGACGAAGTGGGTGGCCTGGCCACCGAACTCGTGCCGCACTTCTTCCGCTCGCTGGCCGACGAGGGCCGCATGAGCCTGCACCTGCGCGTGCAGGGCGAAAACACCCACCACCAGGTCGAAGCCTGCTTCAAGGCGGTGGCGCGCGCGCTGCGCAAGGCCATCCGCCGCGAGGGCCGCGAGCTGCCGAGCACCAAGGGCGTGCTGTGAAGACGGTGCTGGTCGATTCAGGCGGGGCCAACCTCGGCTCCGTGCGCTACGCACTCGAGCGCCTGGGCGTGAGCCCGGAGGTCAGCGGCGATGCCGCCGTGATCCAGGCGGCCGACCGGGTGATCCTGCCCGGCGTCGGCGCCGCGGGTCCCGGCATGGCGCGCCTGCGCGAGCTGGGCCTGGTGGACGTGCTGCGCGAGCTGCGCCAGCCGCTGCTGGGCATCTGCCTGGGCATGCAGCTGCTGTTCGAAGGCTCCGACGAAGGCGACGAAACCTGCCTGGGCCTGCTGCCCGGGCGCGTGCGCCGCATGGTCGGGGGCCCCGGCCTGCGCGTGCCGCACATGGGCTGGAACCGCCTCGAGCCGCGGCGCGAGTCACCGCTGCTGCGCGGCATCCCGGCCGGCGCCCAGGCCTATTTCGTGCACGGCTACGCCGCCGCGGTGGACGACCACTGCCTCGCGCAGAGCGTGCACGGCCAGCCGCTGGCCGCGCTGGTGCAGCGCGGCAACGTCGCTGGCGCGCAGTTCCATCCCGAGCGGTCGGGCGCCGTGGGCGCGCGGCTGCTGGCCAATTTCCTGGAGACCGGCGTCGCATGAGCGAGTTCATCGTCTATCCGGCCATCGACGTGCGCGAGGGCGCCGTGGTGCGCCTGCGCCAGGGCGACTACGGCGCCGAAACGCGCTATGCGGCCGATCCGCTGGCGCTGGCGAAGCAGTATGCGGCGGCGGGCGCGACCTGGCTGCACCTGGTCGACCTTGATGCCGCCCGCGCCGGCGGCTACACGCTGGCGCCGCTGCTGGGCCGCATCAAGCGCGAAACCCGCCTGAAGGTGCAGACCGGCGGCGGCGTGCGCTCGGAGGCCGACGTGCAGGCCCTGCTCGAGGCCGGCGCCGACCGCGTGGTGATCGGCTCGCTGGCGGTGCGCGAACCGGCGCGCGTGGCCGAGTGGGTGGGGCGCCTGGGTGCGGAGCGCATCACGCTCGCGCTCGACACCCGCCGCGACGAGGAGGGCCGCTGGCGCCTGCCCGTGCACGGCTGGACCGAGGCCGGCGGCCGCGAGCTCGACACGCTCGCTTCGGCCTATGCCGACCTCGGCCTGCGACACCTGCTGTGCACCGACATCGCCCGCGACGGCATGCTCTCGGGCCCGAACATCGAGCTCTACCGCTACCTCTGCGGGCGTTTCCCGCACCTGGCCGTGCAGGCCTCGGGCGGCGCCCGCAATACCGAAGACGTGGCCGCGGCGCGCGAGGCCGGCTGCGGCGGCATCGTGCTGGGCAAGGCCCTGCTCGACGGCCAGCTCGACCTGGCCGATGCGCTGGCCGAAGGAGCGGCCGCATGCTGAGCCGCCGCCTCATTCCCTGCCTGGACGTGCGCGATGGCCAGGTGGTCAAGGGCGTGCGCTTCCGCGACCACGTGGTGATGGGTGCCATCGAGGACCTGGCGCTGCGCTACCGCGACGAGGGCGCCGACGAGCTGGTGTTCTACGACATCACCGCCAGCCCGCAGGGCCGCGGCGTGGACGTGGCCTGGGTCGAGCGCGTGGCGCGCCTGGTGGACATCCCGTTCTGCGTGGCCGGCGGCATCCGCAGCGTCGAGCAGGCGCGGGCCGTGCTGCACGCCGGTGCCGACAAGGTGTCGGTGAACACCCCGGCGCTCGAACGCCCGGCGCTGGTGACCGAACTGGCCGAGGCTTTCGGCGTGCAGTGCGTGGTGGTCGGCATCGACAGCCAGCGCGACGCCGACGGCGAATGGCGCGTGCGCGCCTACACCGGCGACCTGGACCGCACCCAGGCGCTGGCGCGCCGCACGCTCGACTGGGTGGTCGAGGCGCAGGCCCTGGGCGCCGGCGAGATCGTGCTCAACTGCATGGGCGCCGACGGCGTGCGCGGCGGCTACGACCTCGGGCAGCTGCGCGCCGTGCGGGCGGTCTGCCAGGTGCCGCTGGTGGCCTCGGGCGGCGCGGGTGCGCCGGAGCACTTCGCCGCCGCCTTCCTCGACGCCGACGTCGACGCGGCCCTGGCCGCCAGCGTCTTCCACTCCGGCGCGATCCGGATCCCCGAACTCAAGACCGCCCTGCGCGCGCAGGGCATCGAGGTGCGCGATGTCGCCTGACCAGATCCAGGCCCTGGCCTGGGACAAGCAGCAGGGCCTGCTGCCCGCCATCGTCCAGGACGCCGGCAACCACCGCGTGCTGATGCTGGGCTACATGGACCGCGCCGCGCTCGAAGCGACCCTGGCCACGGGCCGGGTCACCTTCTACAGCCGAAGCAAGCAGCGCCTGTGGATGAAGGGCGAGGGCAGCGGCGACATCCTCGAACTGGTTTCGCTGGAAGCCGATTGCGACGCCGACACGCTGCTGGTGCAGGCGCGTCCGCGCGGCCCGACCTGCCACCTCGGCCGCGCCAGCTGCTTCCCGTCGGCGCCGGGCGATTTCCTCTCCGAGCTCGACGCGATCGTGGCCCGCCGCGAGCGCGAGCGGCCCGCCGGCAGCTACAGCACCCGGCTGTTCGAGGCCGGCCCGCGCCGCATCGCCCAGAAGGTGGGCGAGGAGGGCGTTGAAACCGCGCTGGCGGCGGTGGTCCAGGACGACATGGCCCTGCTGGGCGAGGCGGCCGACCTGGTCTTCCACCTGACGGTGCTGCTGCGCGCGCGTGGCCTGGGCCTGGCCGACGTCGAGGCCGTGCTGCGCGACCGCCACGCCGCCGCTGCACGCTGAGCCGGGCCCGGCGATAATCGCGGCATCCCCGCGGAGATCGCCATGCGACTGTTCCTGCTTGCCCCTCTCCTGACGGCCGCGCTGCTGGCCGCGGCGCCGTCGCACGCGCTCGCCCCGGCCTGCAACGCCGGCGTGGTGTTCGAGGACCGCGACGGCGACGGTCGCCGCGACCGCGGGGAACCCGCCATCGCCGGCGTGCTCGTCTCCGACGGCGAGCGCATCGTCCGCACGGGCAAGGAAGGTCGCTGGTCGCTGCCGGTGGAGGACGGGCGCACGGTGTTCGTCATCAAGCCGGCCGGCTACGCGTTTCCCACCGGCGCCGATGGCCTGCCGGTGTTCTGGCGCCACGTGCAGGCCGCGCCCGGGCCCGGGCTGCGCTACGGCGGCATCCCGGCCGCGCCGGTGGCCTGCCACGACTTCCCGCTGCGCCGGGAGTCCCGCGGCAAGGCGCCGCTGCAGGTGCTGGTGTTGGCCGACCCGCAGCCCAAGACCGCGCGCGACGTCGACTACTACGGCCGCGACATCGTCGCGCCGCTGGTGGCGGCCGCGAAGGGCCGCCGCGCCGCCGACCTCGGCCTGACCCTGGGCGACATCGTCGACGACGACCTGGCCCTGTACCCTGCCATGAACCGCCTCACCGCCCAACTGCGCACGCCCTGGCTGCACGCCGCCGGCAACCACGACCTCGACTTCGACGCCGCCACCGACGAAGACTCGCTGCGCAGCTTCCGCAACACCTTCGGCCCCGACACCTTCGCCTGGGAAGAGCCGCAGGCCAGCTTCATCGTGCTCGACGACGTGATCTACCGCCCCGGCCAGTCGCCGGCCTACGTCGGCGGCCTGCGCGAGTCGCAGTTCGCCTTCCTCGAGGCCTACCTGGCGACCCAGGAGCGCGACCGCCGCATCGTCATCGCCGCGCACATCCCGTTCTTCGACGAACCGGGCCGCGAAACCTTCCGGCGCGCCGACCGCGAGCGGCTGTTCGCGCTGCTGGCGCCGTTCGAAAAGGTGCTGCTGCTCAGCGGCCACGGCCACGTGCAGCGGCACCATCGCCACGGCCCGGCCGACGGCTGGTCGGGCGCGACGCCGCTGCACGAGTACAACGTGGGCGCGGCCTGCGGCGGCTACTGGAGCGGACCGGCCGACGCGCAGGGCATCCCCGATGCGCGCATGTCCGACGGCACGCCCAATGGTTACGCCACCGCACGCTTCGACGCCGACGGCGGCTATTCGCTGCACTGGCACGTGGCGCGCGGGCAGGGCGAGGCCCTGCACCTGCATGCGCCGAAGGTGCTGCGCCAGGGCGCCTGGCCCGGCGTGGGCGTGTACGCGAACGTGTACATGGGCGAGGCCGACACGCGCGTGGAATACCGCGTGGCCGGCGGCGACTGGCAGCCGATGACCCGCGTGGACGAGCCCGACCCGGCGCTGCGCCGGGAGAACCTGCTCGACGATGCCAGCGAGACCCTGCGCGGCTACGACCGCCTGCCCGAAGCCGAGGCCTCCACGCACCTGTGGCGCGGCCGCCTGCCCACGAACCTGCCCGAGGGCGAGCACCTGGTGGAGGTGCGCGCCTTCGACCGCTGGCGCGGCGAGGTGCGTTCGTCCGTGGTTTATCGCCTCGAGCGCGTGGCGCCCTGAGGCGCCGCGTCAGGGGGTGATTTCAGCGAAGGACTCGACGCGGGCGTGGCCGTGGGTGGCCTCGCCGGTGCGCGGCTGCGGGTAGTCCTCGCGGCGGTCGAGCAGCACCGTGTCCAGGCCCGCCTCGCGGGCGGCGTCGAGCTCCTCGACCACGTCCGACAGGAACAGCACCTCGCCGGCCGGTACGCCCAGGGCCTCAACGATGCGGCGGTAGCTGCCTGCCTCGCGCTTGCCGCCGACCTCGGTGTCGAACCAATTCGAAACGATGGACGTCAGGTCCCCGGCATCGGAGTGGCCGAAGAAAAGCTTCTGCGCCGGCACGGACCCCGAGGAATACACGCTGATCGCATGCCCCAGCGCGTGCCACTTCCGCAGCGCCTCCACCGCATCCGGATACACGTGCGCGGTGAAATCCACCCGCCCGTAGCCGTCCTTCCACACCATGCCCTGCAGCGCCTTGAGCGCGGTGTGCTTTCGGTCCTCGTCGATCCAGCCCTGCAGGGTCTCGACGATCATCGCGTCGTGGCACAGGCCGCCGTTCTCGGCCGCCACCTGGTCCAGCCAGCGCCGCACCGCGGGCTCCTGGCCGTGCGCCGCCACGAAGGCGGGCAGGGCACGCCGCGCATACGGGAACAGCACGTCCTTGACGAAGGAAATGCTGCTCGTCGTTCCTTCGATGTCGGTCAGGATGTGCTTCATCCCGCCTGGCCCGCCTCGTAACGCGGGAAGCGCCGGGCGATGTCGGTGCCGGTGAAGTGGCCGACCCAGCCGTCGGGGTGGGTGAAGAAGCGGATGGCGATGAAGCTCGGCTCCGGGCCCATGTCGAACCAGTGCGTGGTGCCGTCGGGCACGCCGATCAGGTCGCCGGCCTCGCAGCGCACCTCGTAGACCTTGCCGTCCACGTGCAGCGAGAACAGGCCCGAGCCGGCCACGAAGAAGCGCACCTCGTCTTCCTTGTGGTAGTGCTCGTCGAGGAACTTGGCGCGGGCCGCGTCCTTGTTCGGGTTGTCGGGCGCGATCGAGACCACGTCCACGCTGTTGAAGCCGTTTTCGGCCACCAGCTTGTCGATGTCGGCGCGGTAGGCGGCCATCACCTCGTCGGGCGAGGCGCCCGGCTGCACCGGCGCGGCGGCCTGCCACTGCTCGAAGCGCACGCCGATGGGCTTGAGCCACTCGGCGATCAGGGCCTGGTCCTCGGTGGCCGACAGCGGCGCGGACGGATCGGTGTCGTCGAAGATGCGAAGGCGGCTCATGCGTTCAGTCTCCTCAGGTCGAGTTCGCAGGCGAGCAGGAACTCGAAGGCTTCCAGGTGGCGGCGGGCCTCGGCCATGTCCTTGCCCCAGGCGTACAGGCCGTGGCCGTTGATCAGGTAACCCCACATCGGCTGCTGGTCGAGCAGGGTCTCCACCCACTCGGCCAGTTCGGGCATGTCCTGGGTGTTGGACAGCACCGGCACGTCCACCGCCATTTCGTGGGTCTGGTTGCCCGCGAAGGCCTTGAGCAGCTCGTAGCCCTCCAGGTGCACGTGGCCCTGGGCCGCGTAGAGGCGCGAGGCCACCGTCTGCACGTGCGAGTGGGTGTGCAGCACGCAGCCGATGTCCGGGTAGCGGGCGTACAGCTGGGTGTGCAGCAGGGTCTCGGCCGAGGGGCGGTGGGCGGTGGCCACCGGCCTGCCGGCGAAATCGACCACCATGATGTCGGCTTCGGTCAGCCGGCCCTTGTCGCGGCCGGAGACGGTGATGGCGGCGTGGCGCTCGTCGAGCCGCATCGAAAAATTGCTGCTTGTCGCCGGGGTCCAGCCCAGGGCGGACAGCTCGCGGGTGTTGGCGACGATTTCGGCGGCCCGCTGGGCCAGCCGCGCCGGGTCGTAGGGCAGGTTGGTCATGCCCGCAGTTTAACGCCCGTCCCGGCCCGCGGGTGGCTTGACCTGCATCAACACATTGTTTACCTCCACGGGACTACACTGGGCCCAGCCATCGGAAACCCCTCCGTAGCCAAGGAAGCCACCATGAGCAACGTCAACACCTCCCGCCGCGGTTTCATCCTCAAGGCCGCCATGCTGGCCGCGGTGCCCTTCGTCGCCCCGGCGCTGATCGGCCAGGCCGCCGCGCAGGAGCTCAAGCCGCTGCCGCTGGACAACCCCCAGGCCAAGGCCCTGGCCTACGCGCTGGACTACAAGAAGGTCCAGCACCCGGCGTTCAAGCCCGACAGTAACTGCGCCAACTGCCAGTTCTTCACCGCCGCCACCGGCGCCTGCACGCTGTTCCCGGGCTTCTCGGTCCCGGCCGAGGCCTGGTGCAGCGCCTGGGCCAAGAAGGCGGGCTGATCCCGCCCCCGGGGCCGGTCTCGGCCCCTGAGACAGCCTGCCGGCTAGAATCCCCGGTATCGCCTGATGCCGGGGATTGCTTTGTCCGCCACTGAAACCACCTTCCTGCTGCTGGGCCTGCTGCTTGGCGCCGGCCTCGCCGCCTTCGCCGTGGCCCGCATGGCCCGTGGCCCGCGCGAGGCGCTGGCGGCCGAACTGCGCGAGGCCCGCGCGGCCCACCAGGCCGCCGAGGCGCGCGCCGCCGCCGCCGAGGCCCGGGCTGCCGCGCTCGATGCCCGCCTGCAGGCCGAGCAGGCCGCCGCCGAACAGCGCCTGCGCGACCTCGAGGGCAGCCGCGAGCGACTGAAGGCCGAGTTCCAGGCCCTGGCCGCCGAAATCCTCGAGGACAAGTCGCGCCGCTTTGGCGAGCTCAACGCCAACCAGATCGGCCAGCTCATCACCCCGCTGCGCGAGCAGCTGGGCGATTTCCGCAAGGCCGTGGCCGAGGCCTACGAGAAGGAAGGCCGCGAGCGCACCACGCTGCAGGCCGAGCTCAAGCAGCTGCTCGAGCTCAACCGCCAGCTCAGCGACGATGCCGGCCACCTCACCCGCGCGCTCACCACCGACAACCGCACCCAGGGCTACTGGGGCGAGCTCAAGCTCGAGCGCCTGCTCGAAAGCGCCGGCCTGGAGAAGGGCCAGCAGTACCTCACGCAGGAGAGTTTCAAGGACGAGCACGGCGACCGTTACCGCCCGGACGCGCTGCTGCTGCTGCCCGAGGACCGCCAGATCGTCATCGATGCCAAGGTGGCCCTGCTCAACTACCAGCGTGCCTGCGGTACCGAGGACGAGGCCGAGCGCGAGCAGTTCCTCGGCCTGCACACCGCCGCGCTCAAGGCCCACGTGCGCGAGCTGGGCGAGAAGGACTACAGCCGCCTGCACGGCCTGACCAGCCCCGACCTGGTGCTGATGTTCGTGCCGGTGGAGGCGGCCTTCCTCGAGGCCCTGCGCCGCGACCCGGGCCTGTACGACTACGCCTTCGAGCGCAAGATCATCCTGGTCGGGCCGAGCAACCTGCTGGCCTCGCTGCGGCTGGTGGCGCAAATCTGGCGCACCGAGGCGCAGAACAGCAATGCCAAGGCCATCGCCGAACGCGGCGCGGTGCTTTACGACAAGTTCGTCGGCTTCGCCGAAGACCTGGGCAAGGTGGGCGAGGCCCTGGACCGGGCCCAGAAGGCGCACCAGGACGCCCTGGGCAAGCTCTCCTCGGGGCGCGGCAACCTGGTGCGCCAGGCCGAGATGCTGCGCAAGCTGGGCGTGGCCCCGTCCAAGCGCCTGCCGCCGACGCTGGCGGCCAATCCGGGCGAGGATGCCGACGAATGACTGCTCCCGTGATCCAACCGCCGCCGGCTGATTCGCTGGGCGAGCAGCTGCGTGCCGCCATCGACCGGCTGCCTTCGGGCCCAATGAGGCTGGGCGAGGTGGTGGACATCTTCGGCGACGAGGGTCTGCTGTTGCTCACCGCGCTGATGGTGCTGGTGTTCCTGGTGCCGGTCTCCATCCCGGGCGTGAGCACCGTCTTCGGCGGCGCGATCCTGCTGGTGGGCCTGAGCCGCCTGCGCGGCCGACCGCTTTGGCTGCCGGCCAAGCTGCGCGAGCGCGAGCTGCCCGGTGCCAAGGTTCGCGCGGCGCTCGAGACCGGCCTGGTGTGGGCGCGCCGCTTCGAACGCATCAGCAAGCCGCACCGCCTGGCCTGGCTGGTCGTGGGCCGCGGCTGGCGCCTCACCGGCGACCTGGCCTTCACCAGCGCCGCCGGCCTGCTGATGGCCCCGCTCGGGCTGGTGCCCTTCAGCAATACGCTGCCGGCCATCGCGCTGCTGCTTTACGCCATCGGATTCATCCAGCGCGACGGCGGTGCGGTGCTGGTGGGCCACCTGGCCCAGGTGGCCACGGTGGCCTACTTCGCGTTCCTGGCGCTGGGCGGGGGCGCGGCCCTCTCGGCCCTGTTCGGCTGAGCGCGGCCCGGGCCCACGCCGCCTTCACGCCGCGTGGGTGGGCAGGGCGGCCCTGCTCGGGTTAGGCTCGCCCCTGGCTTGGAAGGAGCTGCAACATGCTGAAGCAATTGATGATGGTCGCCCTGCTGTGGCTGGCCACGGGAACGGTGGCCATCGCCCAGGAGGTCGCCGCCGACGCCGCGGCGCCGCAGACGATCGCACAGAAGATCGACGCGGCGGTGCGCCCGGTCGCCGACGCCGTGTCGGGCGGCATCTTCTACTCGGTGCGGGTCGCCGGCACCGATGAGTCCCCGGTGATGTTCCCGCTGATCGTCGGCTGGCTCATCCTGGCCGGCCTGGTGTTCACCCTCTACTTCCGCTTCATCAACGTGCGCGGCTTCGTGCACGGCTTCAACCTCATCCGCGGCAAATACACCGATCCCAACAGCGACCATGCCGGCGAAGTCAGCCACTTCCGCGCGCTGACTTCGGCGGTGTCGGGCACGGTGGGTTTGGGCAACATCGCCGGCGTGGCGGTGGCCATCACCATCGGTGGCGCCGGCGCCACCTTCTGGATGATCCTGGCCGGCCTGCTGGGCATGAGCTCGAAGTTCGTCGAGTGCACGCTGGGCGTGATGTACCGCCTCGAAAAGCCCGACGGCACGATTTCCGGCGGCCCGATGTATTACCTGCGGCGCGGCATCGCGGAGAACTACCCGCGCCTGGCCGGCCTGGGTGCCGTGCTGGCCTTCGTCTTCGCCATTTGCACCATGCTCGGCGCCATTGGCGCGGGCGCGATGTTCCAGGCCAACCAGGCCTATGCGCAGCTGGCCAACGTCACCAACAACGCCATCCCCAATGGCGCCCTCTGGTTCGGCCTGGTCTATGCCGTGCTCGGCGGCGTGGTCGTCATCGGCGGCATCACCCGCATCGGCAGCGTCACCGCGCGCCTGGTGCCGGGCATGGCCGCGCTCTACCTGCTGGGCGCGCTGTTCGTCATCCTGGTGAACCTGCCGGCGGTGCCGGGCGCCCTCATGGCCATCATCGACGGTGCGTTCACCGCCGAGGGCGTGACCGGCGGCGTCATCGGCGCGCTGATCCAGGGCTTCCGCCGCGCCTCGTTCTCGAACGAAGCCGGCCTGGGCTCGGCGGCCATCGCCCACTCGGCGGTGAAGACCAAGGAGCCGGTCACCGAAGGCTTCGTCGCCCTCTGGGAGCCGTTCATCGACACGGTGGTGATCTGCACCATGACCGCGCTGGTGATCATCATCACCAACCAGCACGTGGTCGGCGGCGCCGACGGCGTGCAGCTGACCTCGAATGCCTTCGCGACGGTGGCCCCGTGGTTCCCGTACGCACTGGCGGTGGTGGTGCTGCTGTTCGCCTTCTCGACCACCATCACCTGGGCCTATTACGGCGCCAAGGCCTGCAGCTACCTGTTCCGCGAGTCGAAGGTGGCGCTCTACGGCTTCAAGTTCTTCTACCTGGCCATGGCCGTGGTGGGCTGCACCATGCCGCTGGGCAGCATCGTCGACATCGCCGACGCGCTGCTCTTCATCATGGCCATCCCCAACCTCATCGGCGTCTACCTGCTGATGCCGGTGGTCAAGAAGCACCTCGACAGCTACTGGGCCCGCCTCAAGTCCGGCGAAATACGCCCCCACGCCTGACGCTTGGCGCTCCCATAGGAGCGCCTTCAGGCGCGAAGCTCCACCCAAACGGCGCGGCAACCCCGCGCCGTTTGTTTTGGCAGGCGCGATTGACGCGTGTCCTCCCACGCATGAACACTGCCGTTGCCCAAGCCGGGCGCGCCAGGGTCGGAGACGTCATGATTCGCCTCATCTATCCGTGCGATCCATTGGACGTGAAACAGCCGGACGAGAGTTACGCGGAGGAATACTTCGCGGCGCGCGCGACGGGGCTCATGTGTTCCGTCTTCTCGTTTGAGGACCTCGAACGAGGAGTGTTCCGACCGGCTCCGCGGCTGGATGCGGGTGATCGCGTTCTGTATAGAGGGTGGATGCTCGATCCTGCCGGGTACGGAAGGCTCTGTGAGTTGGTCGCAAGGGCAGGTGCCGAATCCGTTATCTCCCCGGAGGATTACCTTCGCTGCCACTATCTCCCGAGCTGGTACGAGGCCTGCCGGGACCTGACGCCACCGACGGTCTTTCTCGCCAGGACGGCGGATTTTGCCAGCGAGCTCGCGCCATTGGGATGGCCAAAGTACTTCGTGAAGGATTACGTGAAGTCCCTGACCACGGCGCGTGGCTCGGTTGCGGACACGCCGGCGCAGGTGGCTGAGGTCGTGGACCTGATTGAGAAGTTCCGTGGAAGGATCGATGGAGGCATATGCGTCAGGCGCTTCGAGGAGCTCGATCCCGACACCGAGGAACGTTACTTCGTTGCTGCCGGCACCGCATTTGCGCGTGATGGGAATGTCCCCGACATCGTGCAAGCGGTTGCGTCCAGGATTGCGAGCCCGTTCTTCAGCGCGGACGTAGTGAAACGGAAGGATGGAGTGCTTCGACTGGTGGAGCTGGGGGACGGCCAGGTGTCGGACCGGAAGAAATGGTCCACCAGTCGCTTCATCGAAGTTGTTTCCGCGGTTGGCAAAAAGCTTTCCTGATCAGTGCCGGAGTTGGATGAATGAAATGGATCCTGTCGATCGTGCTTGTTGTGTCACTTTCGGCCAATGTTTGGCTCAGCTTCCATCTGCTTGATGCGGGCGTCACCCAGGCTTACATGGGGGACTCGATTCAGAGAAACCGGACTGCGCTCCTGCAGTGCATCGCCGTCACCAATGACCACCTCAAGACCGGTGCGCGAAGGGACGCGCTGATAGCCCGGGCGCAGGCAGTCGCCGGCGACTATCCCCTGTTCTCAAACGACGACCACTGGTGGATTGGCCCATTCGGTATGCGTTGGGACGAGGACGGGAAGCTTGTATCTGTTGCGGAGTGGGAAACCGTGTACCAACAGATCAAGAAGGAAGGGCTGGTGATGCCCCCGGGCGCGAATGGTGACGGTGGCTGAAATCAGCCGAAGAGCTTCATGTAGAGGATGACCAGGACCATGCCGGGGGCGAGGACGCCGCAGAGGAACTTCCAGATGCCGAAGCCGGTGTCGCTGAGGTGCGAGAGCTCGCTGCGGCTGATCTGCTTGCCGAGGAACCAGGCGGCGTAGATGGCGATCAGCAGGCCGCCGACCGGCAGCATCAGGTCGGAGGCGATGAACTCCACCGCGCCCTGCAGGTCGCGCCCGAAGATGCGCACGCTGGCCCAGACGTTGAAGCCCAGCGCCGTCACCAGGCCCAGCGCCCAGATGCCCACCGCCGCCAGCAGCGCGGCCGACCTGCGGCTGAAGCGGCCCTTTTCGACGATGAAGGCCGTGGGCGGCTCGAGCAGCGAGATCGAGGACGTCCACGCGGCCACCGCCAGCAGCACGAAGAAGGCCACCGCATACGGGATGCCGAAAGCCATGTCGTTGAAGGCCAGCGGCAGCGAGGTGAAGATCAGGCCCGGGCCACCTCCCGCCGGGTCGAGTCCGAAGGCGAACAGCACCGGGAAGATCGCCAGGCCCGCCAGCAACGCCACCGAGGTGTCGGTGATGGCCACCGTGGTGGCCACGCGCGGGATCGAGATGTCCTTGGGCAGGTAGGCGCCGTAGGTCATGATGCCGCACATGCCGAGGCTCAGCGAGAAGAAGGCCTGGCCCAGCGCCGCCAGCCAGGTGCTGCCGGTGACCTCGCTGAAGTCGGGCGTGAACAGGAACTCGAAGGCCTGGCCCACCTTGCCCGTGCTGATGCCGTAGGCCAGCAGGCCCAGCAGGATCAGGAACAGCAGCGGCATGAGGAACTTCACCGCGCGCTCGAGGCCCTTTTCCACGCCCATGGCCACCACGCCCACAGTGAGCAGCATGAACACCGTGTGCCAGAACACCAGGGTGCCCGGGCTGCCGAGCATGGCGCCGAAGGTGGCGCCCGGGTCGGTGATGGGCGCGCCGCCGAAGATCTGCACCACGTAGAGCCAGGCGTAGTGCAGGGTCCAGCCGCCGACCACGCTGTAGAAGCTCAGGATCATCACCGCCGCGACCAGGCCGATCCAGCCGATCGCCACCCAGCCGCGCGAATGACCGCCTTCGGAGGTCAGCTTGCGCAGGGTGTTCACCGGGCTCATGCGCCCGTGCCGACCCATCAGGATCTCGGCGGCCATGATCGGCAGGCCCACCAGGGCGATGCAGCCCAGGTAGATCAGCACGAAGGCGCCGCCACCGTTGTCGCTGGCCAGGTAGGGAAAGCGCCAGATGTTGCCCAGGCCCACCGCCGAGCCGCTGGCGGCCAGGATGAAGGCCAGGCGCGAAGACCACATGCCGTGGATCGAGTTTCCCTGCATTGGGTGTTTGCCTCCTCGGTGGTTCAGCGGCCCTGGCGCAGCAGGCTGTGCCGGTAGCCGTAGCAGAAGTAGATCGTGAAGCCGATCGCCGTCCAGGCGCCCAGCAGCACCCAGTTGTACCAGCCCATGAAGAACACCAGGGCCAGGCACGACAGCGCGCCGAGCACCGACACCACCGGCGCGAACGGCACGCGGAACGGACGCGGCAGTTCAGGGCGCGTGCGGCGCAGCACCAGCACGCCGATGCAGACCGTGGCGAAGGCCAGCAGGGTGCCCATCGACACCAGGTCGCCCAGCACGCCCAGCGGGAAGAAGGCCGCCAGCAGCGCCGCCACGATCGCCACCACCACGGTGGCCTTGTGCGGCGTGCCGAAGCGCGGGTGGGCCTTGCCGAAGAACTTGGGCATCAGGCCGTCGCGCGACATGGCGAAGAAGATGCGCGGCTGGCCCATCAGCATCACCAGGATCACCGAGCTCAGGCCGGCGACGGCGCCGATCTCGACCGCGAGCTTGAGCCAGGCCAGGTCGGCATAGGGCTCGAGCGCGGTGGCCACCGGCTTGGCGGTGCCCAGGTCGGTGTAAGGCACCATGCCGGTGAGCACGGCGGCGACGGCGATGTAGAGCAGGGTGCAGACCACCAGCGAGCCGAGAATGCCGATGGGCATGTCGCGCTGCGGGTTCTTGGCCTCCTGCGCCGCGGTGGAGACCGCGTCGAAGCCGATGTAGGCGAAGAAGACGATCGAGGCGCCGCGCAGCACGCCCTCGATGCCGAAGCGGTCGCCGCCTTCGTTCTCGGGGATGAAGGGAACCCAGTTGTCGGGGTTGACGTACTGCATGCCAAAGCCGATCAGGGCCAGGATGACCACCATCTTGATCGCCACGATGACGGCGTTGGCGGTGGCCGACTGCTGCATGCCCACATAGCAAAGGGTGCCCACCGCGCCGATGATCAGCACCGCCGGCAGGTTGAACAGCGCGCCCGTCAGCACGAGTTCGCCGTTGGTGTAGGTGAACGGCGCCGAGGCCAGCCAGGCCGGGAAGGTCCAGTCCATGCCGGCCATGCCTGCCAGGTTCTCCAGCAGGCTGATGGTGTAGGCCGACCAGCCCACGGCGACGGCCGAGGCGGCGAACAGGTATTCAAGCACCAGGCTCCAGCCGACGAACCAGGCCACCGCCTCGCCGAGCGTGGCGTAGGTGTAGCTGTAGGCGCTGCCAGAGACGGGGATCATGGCGGCGAACTCGGCGTAGCACAGGCCGGCGAAGGCGCAGGCCAGGCCGGCGAGCACGAAGCTGAGCATGATGGCCGGGCCGGCGTGGTTGGCCGCTGCCTGGCCGGTCATCACGAAGATGCCCGCGCCGATGATGGCGCCGATGCCCAGCAGCACCAGGTGCCGCGCGGTGAGTACGCGCTTGAGGTTGGCCTCGCCGCGCAGCGAGCCTTCGACGGGCTCGCCGGCGTCGACGTGCGCCGAGGGTGCCACCGGCTTGACGATCAGCAGATTCTTGAACATGGGTGTTCCAGGGTGTGGATTGCGTGGTGGGACTCAGCGCTCGCTGCGGCGGGCCACGACGGCCTGCGGATCGAACCTGAGGATCTTGAAGCCGGCATAGGCCAGGATCGCGGCCAGCACCGGGTTGATGAGGTTGAACAGCGCGTAGGGCAGGTAGTCGAAGGTGGCCACGCCCAGCGTGGCGGCCATGTAGGCGCCGCAGGTGTTCCAGGGAATCAGCGGCGAGGTGATGGTGCCGGCGTCCTCGAGCGCACGCGAAAGGTTCTCGGGGGCGAGGCCGCGCTTTTCGTATTCGCTCTTGTAGATGCGGCCGGGCAGCACGATGGCCAGGTACTGGTCGGCAGCCAGGATGTTGGTGCCGAAGGCCGTCACCAGCGTGGCGACGATCAGCGAGCCGGTGGAGCGGGCCATCCTGAGCACGCTGCGGATCAGGCGCTCGAGCAGGCCTACCTTCTCCATCACCGCGCCGAAGGTCATGGCGCAAACGATCAGCCAGACCGTGTTGAGCATGCTCGACATGCCGCCGCGGTTGAGCAGGTCGTCCACGGCCGCGTTGCCGCTTTCGCCCTTGTAGCCGTCGAACAGCGCCGTCCAGGCACCGGAAAGCAGGGCCATCGGGCGCGAGAGGGCCTCGTTGCCGGCCAGCTTCACCACCAGGTCGGGCTGGAACGCCACCGCGAATACGCCGCCTAGCAGGGCGCCGATGAAGATGGTGGGGAAGGCAGGGAAGCGGCGGATGGCCAGCACGAACACCACCGCCAGGGGGATGAGCAGGTGCGGACCGAGGCTGAACTGCTTTTGCAGCTCGTTCGACAGGTCGCCAAAGCCCACCGCAGCGGTGCCGGCCTCGGCGCCCAGGCCAAGCACGGCGAAGCCGATGATCGCCAGGGCGAGGCTGGGCAGGGTGGTCCAGGTCATGTGCCGCACGTGTGCGAACAGCTCGCCGCCCGCGGCGGCCGGCGCCAGGTTGGTGGTGTCCGACAGTGGCGAGAGCTTGTCGCCGAAATAGGCGCCGGAAATGATCGCGCCGGCGGTGATGGCCACGTCCAGGCCCATGCCCTGGGCGACGCCGATCAGCGCCACGCCGAGCGTGCCGGCCACGGTCCACGAGCTGCCGATGGTCAGCGCGACGATGGCGCACACCAGGCACACGGCCGGGTAGAAGTAAGAAGGATGCAACACGGCCAGGCCATAGTGGATCATCGTGGGCACGGCGCCCGAGAGGATCCAGGTGCCGATCAGCGCACCTACGGCCAGCAGGATCAGGATGGCGGTGGCGGATATCGAGATGCCGCTGATGATCGCCTCCTGCACGTCGTCCCAGCGCATGCCGTTGCGCAGGCCGACCAGGGCGGCCACGCCGGCCGCGAGGAGCAGCGAGATCTGGTTGGCGCCGTAGGAGGAGTTGTCGGCGTAGAGATAGACGCCCAGCGGCAGCAGGATGAACAGCACCAGCAGAGGCAGCAGGGCCTGCAGCAGGCTGGGTTCGCGGGCCATCGTGGCCGGCGCGGTCTGGCTCATGTTTCACTCTCTCCCCAGAGGTAATCGGCCGAGTGTAACCGAGCCCGGGCCTGCTGCGGCTAGACTGGTGGCCCATTCGCCGCCGTACCGGATCCTGCATGACCGACGCCCCGCCGCTCGCCGCCTCCCTGGCCGACTACCGCCGCCGCCGCCCGGAGGAGGGCGCGGTGGTTGAGCTCTTCGAGTCCCTGCTGGCCGACCCGGGCCCGGTCTACGAGCGTCGCCGCCTGGCCGGGCATTTCACCGGCTCGGCCTGGGTGGTGAGCTCGGATGGGCAGCGGGTGCTGCTGACCCACCACCGCAAGCTGGGCCGCTGGCTGCAGCTGGGCGGGCACGCCGACGGCGACCCGGACCTGGCGCAGGTGGCGCTGCGCGAGGCGGAGGAGGAGTCGGGGCTGGCGGACCTGGTGGTCCAGCCGGGAATCTTCGACCTCGACCGCCACGCCATCCCGGCCCGCGGCGCCGAGCCGGAGCACTGGCATTACGACGTGCGCTACGTGGTGCGCGCCACCGGCAGCGAGGTGTTCGCCGTGGGCGAGGAGTCGCTGGACCTGGAGTGGGTGCCGGTGGTGCAGATCGCCGAGGATCCGACCTCGGACGAGTCGCTGCGGCGCATGGCCGCCAAGTGGCTGGGGCGCGCCTAGGCGCGCCCCACCAGGATCTTCTCGCCGTTGGTGATGTACTCGGGAACCATGATCTCGATGCCCGTGCTCAGCTTGGCCGGCTTCGGACGCTTGGTCGCCGTGCCGCCCTTCAGTTCCGGCGGCGTGTCCACCACTTCCAGCACCACGCTCGGCGGCAGCAGCACGGCCACCGGCTGGTCCTCGATCAGCTGCACGTAGCAGCCTTCCAGGCCCTCGGTGATGTAGCCGGCCGCGTCGCCCACCACGTCGGCGTCGAGCTGGTAGGGCGTGTAGTCCTCGGCGTCGAGGAAGACGAAGGCGCTGCCGTCCATGTAGCTGAAGGTGCTGGCGCGGCGGCTGAGCTCGACCTCGCGCAGCTCGTCGTCGGCGCCGACGCTCAGGTCGTACTTCACGCCGCCGGGCACGCTGTACATGGTGAAGCGGAACTTGACGTTGCCGCCGCGGCCCTGCGGCGAGCTGCGCTCGATGTCGCGCACCTGGTAGACGGTGCCGTTGTGCTCGACGACGTTGCCCTTCTTGATCTCGGAAGCTTTCATGGGGTGCTCGGGTGGGTTACTTGGGGGCGAGGCGGACAGCGCCGTCGAGGCGGATGGTCTCGCCGTTGAGGTAGCGGTTGGACAGGATGTAGGCCACCAGGTCGGCGAACTCCTCCGGCCGGCCCAAGCGCGACGGGAACGGGATAGACGCCGAAAGCGACTGCTGCACGGCCTCGGGCATGCCGTCCACCATCGGCGTCCAGAAGATGCCCGGCGCCACGGTGTTCACGCGGATGCCGAAGCGCGCCAGCTCGCGCGCCATCGGCAGGGTCATGCCCACCACGCCACCCTTGGACGCCGAGTAGGCGGCCTGGCCGATCTGGCCTTCGTAGGCGGCCACGGAAGCCGTGTTGACGATGACGCCACGCTCGCCCTCGTCGGCTTCATTGTGCTGCATCAGGTCGGCGGCGGCCTTGGCCACGTTGAAGCTGCCGACCAGGTTCACCATCACGGTGGTCGCGAAGTTCTTCAGCGGCATCGGCGCGTCCTTGCCCAGCACGCGGCCGGCGCCGAGGATGCCGGCGCAGTTCACGGCAGCGTTGAGCCCGCCCATGAATTCCTTGGCGGCGGCGACGTTGGCGGCCACCTGGGCCTCGTCGGTGACGTCGGTGCGCCAGTAGCGCGCGTTTCCGGCGCCCAGCGCGGCCACGGCCTCGGCGCCCTTGTCGTCGTTGATGTCGAGCAGCGCCACCTTGGCGCCCGCGCCGACCAGGTGCCTGGCCACGGCCAGGCCCAGGCCGGAAACGCCGCCGGTGATGACGGCGCGGGTGTCCTGGATCTTCATAAAACCCCCGGTTTCAGGAAACCCCGGATTCTACCGTGACCGGTTTGGGGACAGGTGCATTTTTCGTCCCTGGAGCGCCCGGCAGGCGGGGCGCCCCGGCGGCGAAAAATGCACCTGTCCCCGGCTCAGCCGTGGAGAGGGGCGCCGCCGTTCTGGCGCAGGTAGGCGGCCAGTGCGTCGGGGTCCAGGGCGGCGCTGAAGAGGAAGCCCTGGCCGGTGCGGATGCCCAGGCCCAGCAGGAACTCGCGCTGGGCCGACGATTCCACGCCCTCGGCCACCACTTCCAGGCCCAAGGCCTGGGCGATGCCGGCCACGGCCTGGCAGATGGCGGCGTCCGAGTCGTTGCCCGGCACGCCGCGCAGGAAACCCTGCGAAAGCTTGAGCCCGTGGATGGGCAGCCGGCGCAGGTAGTTGAGCGCGCTGTAGCCCTCGCCGAAGTCGTCGATGGTCAGCACCACGCCCAGCTGGCGCAGGCCCTCGAAGGTGCGCACCGTGTCGGGCGCGTCCTCGATCAGCACGCGCTCGGTGAACTCGAGCTCCAGGCGCTCGCCGGGCAGCTGGTTCTCGGCCAGGGCCTGGCCGACCACCTGCAGCAGTTCCTCGTTGAGGAACTGGCGGTAGGAGACGTTCACCGCGATGCGCCCCGGCGCGTTGCCGGCGGCAATCCACGCGGCCATCTGCCGGCAGGCGGCCTGGATCACCCAGGCGCCGATGCGCACGATGTCGCCCGTGGTCTCGGCGTGGTTGATGAAGTGGTCCGGCGGCTGCTCGCCCAGGATCGGGTTGAACCAGCGGATCAGCGCCTCGGCCGAGCGCACCCGGCCGTCGGCCAGGTCCACCAGCGGCTGGTAGACCAGACGGAACTCGCCGTTGTCGAGCGCGCGCCGCAGCTGCGCCTCCACCTGCACGCGATCGTGCTGCTGGCGGGCGAGCTCGGGCGTGAAGTTCTGCCAGGTATTGCGGCCGCGGTGCTTGGCGGCGTACATGGCCGCGTCGGCGTTGTTCACCAGCTGCTGTACGGTCTTGCCGTGTTCCGGGAAGCGCGCCAGGCCCACGCTGGTGGTGATGGTGAATTCCTCGCCGGCGTAGCGGAAGCCCTCGCCGAAGGCGCGGGTGATCAGCTCGGCCAGGCGTTCGCCCGCGGCCGGGTCGCGGCGGGTGTCGGCCAGCACCAGGAACTCGTCGCCGCCGAAGCGCGCCAGCACGTCCTGCTCGCCCACGCAGGCCTCGAGGCGCCGCGCCGCGTTCACCAGCAGCTGGTCGCCCGCGGCGTGGCCCAGCAGGTCGTTCACCAGCTTGAAGCGGTCGAGGTCGATGTACACCACGGTCACGCCTTCGCGCCCTTCGGCCACGCGCCGCTCGAGCTCGGTGAGCACGCCGTCGCGGTTGAACAGGCCCGTCAGCGCGTCGGTGCGGGCCTGGCTGCGCAGCGCTTCCTCGATCTGCCGGCGCTGGGTGATGTCCTGGAGGATGCCGGTGATGCGCGCGGTCATCGGCGCGCGGCCCTCGGACTGGCCGATCAGGCGCGCCCAGTGCGAGCGTCCGTCGGGCGAGCGCATCTGGATTTCCATGTCGAAGGCGCCGCCGTCGCGCAGAACGCTCTCCAGCGCCGCCTCGACCTTGCCGCGGTCGGCCGGCACCACGTGCATCAGCGCATCTTCGAGGTTGACCGGCGGGTCGTCGCTGCGGCCGATGATGCGCAGGGTTTCGTCGGTGAGGTAGAGCCGTCCGCGGCCGCCGTCCCACTCCCAGCCGCCGATGCGCGCCAGCGCCTGGGTGCGCAGGAACAGCGCGCTGTCGCGCTTGAGCTCGGTGACGTCGGAAAACAGCGAGATCACCTGGTAGGGCGTGTCCTCGCCGGGCCGGAACTGCGGCACCGAGGTGGCCGTGACCCAGGTCAGCTGCTTGCGCTGCACGTGGTAGAGGCCGAGCAGGGTGGACTGCACGAACTTGCCGGTCTTGAGCGCGCGCAGCGGCGGCATCTCGCCGAAGCGGATCGGCCAGCCGCGGTGGTCCACCACCAGCCAGTCCTGCCAGTGCAGGCCGGCGGTGACGTCGCGGTCCTCGTCGAGGCCCAGCAGGCGCATGCCGGCGGCGTTGGCCGAGAGCACGCGGCCCTCGTGGTCCTGCACCAGCACGCCCTTGTCCATGGCCGAGAGCAGGGCGTTGTAGTTCTGCTCCGCCTCGCGCCGCCGCGTGAGGTCGCGGGCGACGGCGATGATGAACTGCTGCGCGCCGTCGACGAAGCGCGCCGAATGCACCTCCACCGGGAAGCGCGTGCCGTCCTGGCGCATGTTGTAGACCTCGACCACGTGGGTCTGGTCGCGCGCCAGGGCTTCGAGCACCGGCGCCATGTGGTCGTCGGGCAGGTCGGGGTTGATGGCGTGCACGAGCCGTCCGACCAGTTCTTCGCGCGGACGGCCGTAGGCCTTCTCGCCGGCGATGTTGAGGTCGACGATGCGGCCGTCGGTGTCTATCAGGCTCACCGGGTCGGGCACGGCGTTGAACAGCTCGCGGTAGCGCAGGCGGGCGCTTTTCGCCTCGCGGCGCGCTTCATGCAGGGCGGCCAGCAATTGCGAGAGCAGCACCGGGTCGTCGCAGCCGCGGCCCTCCGCCAGCAGCGCTTCCAGGCGGCTGACCAGGGCTTCGTGCGCGGCGGCGGAGGCCGCCTCGTCGCCGTCGCCATTCAGGGCGACGGGTTGCTTGCCTTCATCCATGCCAGCGTCGGCCGACGGCCCCCGGGTGCGTTGGCCCGAGCATACACCGGCCCCGCGAACGCCGGCTTCAGGCCCCGGGCTGGGCCAGGGTGACCTTGCTGCCGGAGGCGCGGCCGAGCAGGGCGGCCAGCCAGCGGCCGGTGTCCACCAGCCCGGGCAGGTCCACGCCGGTCGCGATGCCCATGCCCTCGAGCATGTAGACCACGTCCTCGGTGGCCACGTTGCCGCTGGCGCCCGGGGCGTAGGGGCAGCCGCCGGTGCCCGACACGGCCGAGTCCACCACGGACACGCCTTCCTCGAGGCAGGCCAGGATGTTGGCCAGGGCCTGGCCGCGGGTGTCGTGGAAATGGATGGCCAGCGCCGCCATCGGCACTTCGGCCGCCACCGCGCGCAGCATGGCCCGGGCCTTGCCGGGCGTGCCGATGCCGATGGTGTCGCCGAGCGAGACTTCGTAGCAGCCGGCGTCGTGAAGGCGGCGCGCCACCCGCACCACGTCGGCCAGCGGCACCTCGCCCTGGTAGGGGCAGCCGAGCACGGTGGAGACGTAGCCGCGCACCTTCACCCCGTCGGCGCCGGCGCGCTCGAGCACGGGCAGGAAGCGCTCGATGCTCTCGTCGATGCCCGCGTTGATGTTCTTGCGGTTGAAGGCCTCGGACGCGGCGCTGAACACCGCCACTTCCTTCGCGCCCACCGCCAGCGCCCGCTCGTAGCCCTGCAGGTTGGGCACCAGCACCGGGTAGCTCACGCCGGGCGCCTTGCGGATGCCGGCGAACACCTCCGCGGCGTCGGCCAGCTGCGGCACCCACTTGGGGCTGACGAAGCTGGTGGCCTCGATGCTGCGCAGGCCGGTGGCCGAGAGCCGGTCGATCAGCTCGATCTTGGCGGCCGCCGGGATGATGGCCTTCTCGTTCTGCAGGCCGTCGCGCGGGCCGACCTCGACGATGCGCACCGCGGTGGGCAGGGCGCTCATGCATCCTCCAGCGTCAGCAGCACGGCGTCGGCCTCGACGAACTCGCCGGCGGCGGCCTGCACCTTCGCGACCGTGCCGGCGCGCGGGGCGCGCAGGCTCAGTTCCATCTTCATCGCTTCCATCACCAGCAGCTCCTCGCCCTCGGCGACGGCCTGGCCGGGCGCGGCCTTCACCAGCACCACGCGGCCGGGCATGGGGGCCGTGAGGCGGCCGGCACCGTGGCCAGCGCCGGCGTCGTCGAAGCGGAAGGCGGGCACGCGCTCGAGCACGAAGCGCTGGTCGCCGTCGTGCACCAGCACATGGCTGGCGTCGGCGCGGGCGCGCACGCGCTGCTGGCGGCCGTCGACCTCGGCGACGAGGCGACCGGCCCCGAGGCGGGCGCCGACGACGCGGCTGTCGAAGCCGGCGCCGCCGAGCTGGTAGTCGCCGGCGCTGCCGCGGGCATGCAGTTCGATGCGCTCGCCGCGATACACAAAGCACAGCAGGCGGTCGCCCGCGTGGCCCAGTCGCCAGCCGTCGGCGATACCCCAGGGCGAGTGCGGGTCGGGGCTGGCGGCGGTGGCGGCCGCGGTGGCGGCCTCGTCGTGCAGCAGGCAGGCGCTGGCGGCCAGGGCCAGCACGGCCGGCGGCAGCGGCGCCTCCTTGGGCAGCACGTCGTCGAGGTGGCGGTCGAGATACGCCGTGTGGATGGTGCCGTTGACCACCTCGGGGTGGCGCACGAGGTTTTCGAGAAAGGCGATGTTCGACTTCGGGCCCACCACCTCGCAGTCGGCCAGCGCCTCGCGCAGGCGGGCGAGGGCGCGCGGGCGGTCGGCATCGTGGACGATGAGCTTGGCGATCATCGGATCGTAGTGGATGGTGACCGTGTCGCCCTCGACCACGCCGGCATCCAGGCGCACATTCGCCGACGGCTCCGGCAGGCGCAGCACCGAGAGCTTGCCCGAGCCCGGCAGGAAGCCGGCGGCCGGGTCTTCGGCGTACAGGCGCACTTCGATGGCGTGGCCACGGCTCTCGATTTCACCCTGGTGGCGCGGCAGGCGCTCGCCGGCGGCCACGCGCAGCTGCCACTCGACCAGGTCCAGCCCGGTCACCAGCTCGGTGACGGGGTGCTCGACCTGCAGGCGGGTGTTGATTTCCATGAAATAGAAATCGCCCTCGGGCCCGACGATGAACTCCACCGTGCCGGCGTTGACGTAATCGATGGCGCGCGCGGCCTCGACCGCGGCCTGGCCCATGCGTTCGCGCAGGTCGGGCGTGAGGAAGGGCGAGGGCGATTCCTCCACCACCTTCTGGTAGCGGCGCTGGGCCGAGCATTCGCGTTCGCCCAGGTGGATGACCTGGCCGTGGTGGTCGCCGAAGACCTGGATCTCGATGTGGCGCGGGCGGCCGATGTAGCGCTCGAGCAGCACGCGGTCGCGGCCGAAGGCGCCGGCGGCCTCGCGCTGGCAGCTCTCGAGCGCGGCGGCGAACTCGGCCGCGGCATTGACGATGCGCATGCCCTTGCCGCCGCCGCCGTGCGCGGCCTTGATCATCAGCGGGTAGCCGATGCGGTTGGCTTCGTCCTGCAGTTTGGCGGGGTCCTGGTCCTCGCCGGTGTAGCCGGGCACCACGGGTACGCCGCGCGCGTGCATCAGCTGCTTGGCGCCGGCCTTGCTGCCCATCTTGCGCATGGACGCGGCCTTGGGGCCGATGAACACCAGGCCGGCGGCCTCGACAGCCTCGGCGAAGTCGGCGTTCTCGCTCAGGAAGCCGTAGCCGGGGTGGATGGCCTGCGCACCGGACTTGCGCGCCACCTCGAGGATGGCTTCGCCGCGCAGGTAGCTGTCCTGCGGCCGCGGCCCGCCGATCGGCCAGGCCTCGTCGGCCAGCCGCGCATGTTGCGCCCGGGCATCGGCCTCGGAATAAACGGCCACCGTGCGGATGCCGAGCTTGCGGCAGGTGCGGATGACCCGGCAGGCGATCTCGCCGCGGTTGGCGATCAGTACTTTCTCAAACATTGGTTTTTGAACGCGGATTAGGGCGGATGGGAGCGGATAACAGCGGATTTCTTCCTGAGTGTATCCGGCGTTTGAACTGGGGGTGTGGGCCGAAGTTGAGGAGAAGGCCAATAGGCAGGCCGGTTGCCTTCAGATAGTTGACCAACTGGGCTTCGTGCGCAGGTGAGATGGTGGTCGCGACCTTCACCTCGACCAGCAAGCGACCGTCGACTATCAAGTCTGCCCGATATTCGCCTACGCGATTTCCCCGGAAGTAGACATCAACGGCAGTCTGTTGGAGGACGGAAAGTCCCAACTCGCGCAAACAGATCGACAAGGCATTTTCGTAGACCTGCTCAAGAAACCCGGAGCCCAGTTCGTTGTAGACGGCAAAGAATGCACCAATAACCTTCTCGGTCAGCTCTCCATCCAACAATTCGCTCTTATCCGCTCCCATCCGATCTGATCCGCGTTCAAACCTAAACCCAAACAGGGCGGCGTTTTTCGAGGAAGGCGGTGAGGCCTTCCTGGCCTTCGGGGGATACTCGCAGGCGGGCGATGAGGGCGGCGTTTTCGGCGTCGGTGCGTTCGGCGGCCTCCGGGGTCATGCCGGCCATGCGCAGCGCCAGCTGCTTGGCCTCGCGCTGGGCGACGGGGCCGCCCTTGAGCCAGAAGTGCAGGGTGCGGTCGAGCTGCTCGTCGAGCTGGCCTTCCGGCGCCACCTCGTGCAGCAGGCCGATGGCCAGCGCCTCGCGCGCCTCGAACACCTCCGCGCCGGTGAAGTAGCGGCGCGCATGGCGCGGCCCGATGGCCTGCACCACGTAGGGCGAAATCACCGCCGGCACCAGGCCCAGTTTCACTTCCGACAGCGAGAACTTCGCCGCTTCGGTGGCGATGGCGTAGTCGCAGCAGGCAACCAGGCCCACGCCGCCGCCGTAGGCCGAGCCGTTGACCCGGGCGAGGGTGGGCTTGGAGAGGAAGTTGAGCGTGCGCATCAGCTTCGCCAGGCTCAGCGAGTCCTGCAGGTTCTCCTGTTCGCTGGCCTTGGCCATGCGCCGCATCCAGCCCAGGTCGGCGCCGGCCGAGAAGGTGCTGCCGTCGCCGGTCAGCACCACCGCGCGCACCGACGGGTCGGCGTCCAGCGCCAGCAGCGCTTCGGTGAGCTCGGCGATCAGGGTGTCGTCGAAGGCGTTGTGTACGCCGGGCCGGGCCAGGGCCAGGCGCGCGGTGGCGCCCTGGCGGTCGATTCTTATGACGTCGGTCATGGGGACTCCCGCGGGAAGCGGCCATGATAGCGGCAGCGGTCCGACGGCCGGCAGCGCCAGCCCCTGTTGCCGGCACCGGCCCGGCCCTATAATGCGAATCATTCTCAGGAAGCGAACGGCCACCATGGTCCTTTCCGATCTCGAAACCGGCGCCCACGGCACCGTCGACGACGTGCACGATGCCGGCCCCGACGACATCGTCGCCCGCCGCCTGCGCGACCTGGGCTTCGTGCCCGGCGAAACCGTGCGCCTCGTTACGCGCGCCCCGCTGGGTGGCGACCCGCTGTTGGTGCAGGTGGGCTTCACCCGCTTCGCCATGCGCCGCCAGGAAGCCGCCCGCGTGAAGCTGCAGGTGCCGGGCGCCTGATGGGCGCGCTCAACATCGCCCTGGTGGGCAACCCGAACTGCGGCAAGACGGCGCTGTTCAACCGCCTCACCGGCAGCCGCCAGAAGGTGGCCAACTACGCCGGCGTCACCGTCGAGCGAAAGGAAGGCGCGTTCCGCACCCCTGGCGGCCGCAGCGTGCGCGTGCTCGACCTGCCGGGCGCCTACAGCCTCGACGCCACCAGCCCCGACGAGGCCATCACCCGCGCGGTCTGCCGCGGCGAGCTGCCCGGCGAGCCGGTGCCCGACCTGCTGGTGTGCGTGGCCGACGCCACCAACCTGCGCCTGCACCTGCGCTTCGCGCTCGAGCTGCGCCGCCTGGGCCGGCCGATGGTGCTGGCCCTGAACCTGATGGACGTGGCGCGCCGGCGCGGCATCCGCATCGACCTGGCGGCGCTGGAGAAGCGCCTGGGCATCCCGGTGGTGGAAACCGTGGCGGTGAAGCGCGAAGGCGCCGCGCCGCTGCTGGCGCGCCTGGACGCCGCGCTGCCGCCGGCGCCCGAGCCCGGCGACGACCACGGCGACCTGCACGCGCAGGTGCAGGCGCTGCTGGCCGAGGCCGTGTCCATGCCCGAGCGCACCAGCCGCCTCGACGAGCGCCTCGACCGCGTGCTGCTGCATCCGGTCTGGGGCCTGGCGATCCTGGCGGTGGTGATGTTCCTGGTGTTCCAGGCCGTCTTCAGCTGGGCCGCGCCGCTGCAGGACGCCTTGGCCGGCTCGATTTCCGTGGCCGGCGAGTGGCTGGCCGGGCAAATGCCCGACGGCCCGCTGCGCAGCCTGGTGCAGGACGGCCTGTTCGCCGGCCTGGGCACGGTGATGGAGTTCCTGCCGCAGATCCTGCTGCTCTTCACCTTCATCCTCGCGCTCGAGGAATCGGGCTACCTGCCGCGCGCGGCCTTCCTGCTCGATCGCCCCATGCGCGCCGCAGGCCTGACCGGCCGCAGCTTCATCCCGCTGCTCTCGAGCTTCGCCTGCGCCATTCCGGGCGTGATGGCCACGCGCTCGATCCAGGACCCGCGCGACCGCCTGGCCACCATTCTCGTGGCGCCGCTGATGACCTGCTCGGCGCGGCTGCCGGTGTACACGCTGCTCATCGGCGCCTTCATCCCCGACCAGCCGGTGTGGGGCGTGTTCAACCTGCAGGGCCTGGTGCTGTTCGGGCTATACGTGGGCGGCATCGTCAGCGCGATGGCCGCGGCCTGGGTGATCCAGAAACTGCGCCGCACCGGCGGCGAGCACGTGCTGCTGCTCGAGCTGCCGAGCTACCGGCTGCCGAATCCCCTGGACCTGGGCATCGGGCTGTGGGAGCGCGCCAGCATCTTCCTGCGCCGCGTCACCGG
Organism: Arenimonas sp. SCN 70-307; assembly: GCF_001724815.1. Lineage (GTDB taxonomy): Bacteria > Pseudomonadota > Gammaproteobacteria > Xanthomonadales > Xanthomonadaceae > Arenimonas. Next base: position 133,234 of record NZ_MEDO01000001.1, read on the forward strand.
CATCATCCTGTCGCTGACGGTGCTGCTGTGGTTCCTGGCCAGCTACCCGGCCCCGCCCGAGGGCGCCACGATGCCGGCCATCGACTACAGCCTGGCCGGCAGGATCGGCCGCTGGATGGAGCCGCTCTTCGCGCCCATCGGCTTTAACTGGCAGATCTGCATCGCATTGATTCCCGGCCTGGCCGCGCGCGAGGTAGCGGTGGCGGCGCTGGCCACGGTGTACGCGCTCTCGGCCGCCAACGACAGCGAGGCCATCACCCAGCTCTCGCCGCTGATTGCCGCCGACTGGTCGCTGGCCACCGCGCTGTCGCTGCTGGTCTGGTACGTATATGCGCCGCAGTGCCTTTCCACGCTTGCTGTTATCAAGCGCGAGACCAACAGCTGGAAGCAGGCCGGCATCGCCGCCGCCTACCTGTTCGCGCTGGCCTACCTGGCGGCGCTGGTGACCTACCAGACCACCGCGTGGCTGATGTCATGAGCCACGTGGCGCCATGGCCGGGGAGGGCGGCATGAGTCCGCTGCTGCAGACACTGGTGGTGGCGGCCATCGTGCTGGCGTGCAGCCTTTCGGTGCTGCGCCGCCTGGCGCCGCGCGCGGCGTGGCAGGCGCAGGCGCGGCTGTCGTATTTCCTCGAGCGCCCCGGCCGCCCGGCGTGGCTGCAAAATCTAGGGCTCGCCCTTCGGCCGCCGGTGAGAGCTGCCGCCCCGGGCTGCGGCACGCGCTGTGGTGCTTGCGCAAGTTGCCCCCGTTAACGCCCCCCAATGGGCAGTTGCTGCTTGGGGGCTGCTGCGATTGGGGGAGACGATAACGGTCGTCAGGACCCTATTGATTGCTTTTGCTATCGCCCGGGTTGTCTTTGGGAGGAAGCTCTACCGGTGGCTTGTAGCGCCAGTCCGGAATGGGCTTGGGTTGACCGTCCAGAGGCACCCATTCTTGCTCCCGCACCGGCGGCGGAGGAGTTTCCGCCGGAACCCGATGGTCGGCGTTGGGCACGCAGCGCGCCAGCGCACCAAACAACAGCACTACAAGTATTGCCGGGAAGACAGGCGCGGTTCCCCAGGACTGGGCCTTGACCCTGGGGCTGCCGTCTTCGTTGAACATGAAGCTCATGTCTGGCCCGACGAGGACTTGGTGCTGCCGGTGGGCGACATCCTTCAGGCGCTCCAGCCTGGGCTGCAAGTTGAGGGTTCTTCGGTCAACCTGATCGAGTCCGAAGAACGCCAGGAGGATGCGCAGGCACTCCGGCGAGGGAAGCTCAGTCGATGATTCGAGTGCTTCCATGACCAACGGGATCAGCCAGTTCCGCCCTGGAATTGAATAGAGCTCGGGTCGCGACTGCAGCCAGGATTCGAATTCAGCAGGAGGCGTCCTGGCGGCCAGCAGCATCGCCTCGATGAGTTCGCCTGGAGGGAGCATGGCCACTTCCTCGCGACGATCCTCAATCCGGATGTGATCTGCGCCGGGGTTGTTGAAGCTCCCACCGGCCTCGTCGGGCGGCGTTATCGGTGCGAACGTACCGTAAGGGGTGGTAGCTTCAAGCTGCTGTGCGGTGGGCTCGATCTTGAGCGTTACCCCTTGCGCCCTGGATTCTGCGCGCTGGCGCACGTAGGCCAGTGCGTGCTGGTAGGCCTCGTGCAGTCGTTGGAACTCCACAGGATCGTCGTCGGGCCTGCGTGATTTGAGCCTGTCGGCATAAGCGCGCTTAACAGCTCGTTCGTCCGCGCTGCGATCTAGTCCAAGTGCTGAGAGGTAGCGCTTGTCCATCAGTGATTCGAACCCTCGAACTCATCCAATGCCGAAATCAACTGCTGGCGGGCACGGGCGATCATCTGGAGGTTCTGGCTCTCCAGAACCTCCAGGTATCGGGCAAGGAGGTCCTGCACGTACCTCCGGGCGTCACCAAGATGCTCGGCATAGAGTCGTTCAGCGCGGGCCATCAGGGCGATGTTGGCAAGGTCTTCCCTGGGATGCGTCTTGATCGCCGAGAGCGCGGCGAAGCGAGCGGCTATCTCTGTCTGGCTCAACGTCCCTGGGTTCTGCTCTAGAAACAGCTCATGTCTCTCGCCCGTCGAGATCACGCTCACCTCCACCTGAAGCACTCCGTTGACGTCGTAGGTGAAGCGAACGTCGACCGGGTTCTCTTGTACTGGCCGGGGTGGCAGCTTCAACAGGAGCTGGCCAAGCCTGATGTTGTTGGCGACCATCGGGCTCTCTCCCTGGTATACCTCGAGCCGTAGCTCGGTCTGCATGTCGGTGAGCGGCCAGAATCGCTCTACCCGGCTCACCGGGACAGTGGAGTTGCGCTCAATGAGGGGGGCGAAATAGCCGCCCGCTTGCCGGCCAGTAGACTCGAGGCGGGCGGTAGCCACGCCCAACGTGTAAGGACTTACATCCGTCAGGACGACTTCCTCAAGGCGCTCATCCCGCGCCTTCATTCCCGCTGCCACCGCTGCTCCGACGGCAACTGCTTCGTCTGGATTAATGTGCCGAAGCGGAAGGCGGCCAAGCATGCGGGCCACGAGGCGGGATACGAGCGGCATTCGAGATGCGCCCCCAACCAGCACGATCTCATCGAGCTGCTGCGGGTCGAGCCTGGCGTCGCGCAAAGCCCGCTCAATGGGCTGGCGAAGCCGCTGGATGAGTGGATCCACAATCTTCGCGAAGTGGGGCTCGTCGATGTTCCAGGTTAAGTCCCGGCCCTCGATCTTCATCTCGATCGTGGCCGAAGCAGAGAGGCTCAACTGCCGCTTTGCGCGCTCGACTCGGGATGCCAGTTGTGCGCGCAGGCTTGCGGGGAGGTCCTGTAATCGAAGGTTCCACTGACTGCAGACATCCTCCAAAAGTGCCTGCAGAAAATCCTCTCCACCCAGATGATTGTCGCCGCAGGTTGCATGGACCTGCATCACGCCATCGAAGACCTCGAGGATCGAGACGTCAAACGTGCCGCCGCCGAGGTCAAAGACGAGGAAGGTGGCCTCATCCTTCTTCTCTTGGAGGCCATAGGCGAGGGCGGCTGCAGTGGGCTCATTGATCAGTCTTTCCACCTTCAGCCCCGCCAGTTCGCCGGCAGCGCGGGTCGCTTTCCTCTGGGCGTCGCTGAAGTACGCCGGTACGCTTATTACGGCTTCCTTAATCGGAGTGCCAAGGTGGGCTTCCGCATCAGTGACCAGGGCGCGAAGGACCATGGCCGAGAGCTCCTCGGCGCGATATGCCTGGTTGCCGATGAGTATCTGTCGGTCGGTGCCCATGAACCGCTTGAACGTGCCTGCACCGCAGGCTGGTTCTATCGCGAGCTTGTCCCTCGCCGCCTCTCCAACCAAGAGCCGTTTTTGATCGTCGATGGCTACGACGGAGGGCGTAAGCACGCTCCCGAGAGCGTTTGGAATGAGTCTGGGTCCGTCGGGCGAGTAATAACCAATCAGCGAATGGGTCGTGCCGAGGTCGATGCCGACGATCATTTGGTGCTCGCAAGGTAGGCTCCCTGGCGATGATACCGATATCTCCTGGCCCGCTGCCTCTCCACGGCAGCGAGACGACGCCAACCGGGAAAAATTCTCTAGCTTGCAGCGGACGGCGTCTCGATCGCTCTCTGGCGATAGGTTATGAAGCTGAATCGCCTAGCGGGCAGAGGGGCGGCGAGCTCGCGCAGCGGTATCTCCAGTTTGCTCCAGACCCGGCTTGGCATGCCTTACATCCGGAAGACGCCGAAGCGGTCTTTTTCGATGGGGGCGTTGAGGCTCGCCGAGAGGGCGAGGCCGAGCACGCGGCGGGTGTCGGCGGGGTCGATGATGCCGTCATCCCAGAGGCGGGCGCTGGCGTAGTAGGGGTGGCCCTGGCGCTCGTACTGGTCGCGGATGGGCGACTTGAAGGCCTCTTCCTCGTCGGCGCTCCAGGCCTTGCCGGCGGCCTCGAGGCCGTCGCGCTTGACCGTGGCCAGCACGCTGGCGGCCTGCTCGCCGCCCATCACGCTGATGCGGGCGTTGGGCCACATCCACAGGAAGCGGGCGCCGTAGGCGCGGCCGCACATGGCGTAGTTGCCGGCGCCGAAACTGCCACCGATGACCACGGTGAACTTCGGCACGTGGCTGCAGGCCACGGCGGTGACCATCTTGGCGCCGTCCTTGGCGATGCCGGCGTTTTCGTACTTCTTGCCGACCATGAAGCCGGTGATGTTCTGCAGGAACACCAGCGGGATGTCGCGCTGGTTGCACAGCTCGATGAAGTGCGCGCCCTTGAGCGCGCTCTCGGCGAACAGGATGCCGTTGTTGGCGACGATGCCCACCGGATAGCCGTGGATGTGCGCGAAGCCGCAGACCAGGGTCTTGCCGTAGCGTGCCTTGAATTCCTGGAACTCGCTGCCGTCCACCACGCGGGCGATGACCTCGCGGATGTCGAAGGGCCGGCGCGTGTCGCGCGGCACGATGCCGTAGAGCTCCTCGGCGGGATACTGCGGCTCGCGCGGCGGCTGCACGGCCACCGGCAGCTGTTTGCGGCGGTTGAGGTGTTTGACGATGTCGCGGGCGATCTGCAGCGCGTGGCGGTCGTTTTCGGCGTAGTGGTCGGCCACGCCGCTCACGGACGTGTGAACGTCGGCGCCGCCCAGCGATTCGGCGTCCACCACTTCGCCGGTGGCGGCCTTCACCAGCGGCGGGCCGCCCAGGAAGATGGTGCCTTGCTCGCGCACGATGATCGATTCGTCGCACATCGCCGGCACGTAGGCGCCGCCGGCGGTGCAGCTGCCCATCACCACGGCGATCTGCGGGATGTTGCGCGCGCTCAGCCGGGCCTGGTTGTAGAAGATGCGGCCGAAGTGCTCCTTGTCCGGGAACACCTCGTCCTGCAGCGGCAGGAAGGCGCCGCCGGAATCGACGAGGTAGATGCAGGGCAGGTTGTTCTCCAGCGCCACTTCCTGCGCGCGCAGGTGCTTTTTCACCGTCATCGGGAAGTAGGTGCCGCCCTTGACGGTGGCGTCGTTGGCCACGACGACCACTTCCACGCCGTGCACGCGGCCGATGCCGGTGATGATGCCCGCGGCCGGCGCGGCGTCGTCGTACATGCCGCCCGCGGCCAGCGCCGAGAGTTCGAGGAAGGGCGAGCCCGGGTCGAGCAGGGCGGCCACGCGCTCGCGCGGCAGCAGCTTGCCGCGCTCGGTGTGCTTGTTGCGGGCCTTCTCGCCGCCACCGAGCGCCACCTGCGCCAGCTTCGCCTCGAGGTCTTCGACCGCGGCGCGCAGCTGCGCGGCGTTGGCCTGGAATTCGGGATCACGCGGATCGATGTGGCTGCTGAGCTGGCTCATGGTTTTCCGTCGGCGAAACAACACCGGGAGTGTAAAAGAAAACGGGCGCGACTCGCGTCGCGCCCGTTCGCTTTGAAACCGAGGTGCGAGCGATTACTGCTCGACGGCCTCTTCGACTTCCTCGGCAGCCTCTTCCACGGCGCCTTCGACAGCGTCGGCGGCGTCGGAAGCAGCAGCGGCGGCGTCGTCGGCCACGGCCTCGGCGCCCTCGGCAACAGCCTCGGCACCCTCGGCGACGGCGTCGGCGGCCTCGGAACCAGCCTCGGCGGCGGCGTCGGTCGCGGCCTCGGCGGCCTCGCCAGCAGCCTCGGCGGCGTCGGTGGCGGCAGCAGCGGCCTCGTCGGCCGCGTCGGCCGCCTGCTCAGCCTGGTTGGAGCAGGCCGCCAGGGCCAGGCCCAGGGCCATGGCGAGCAGGATCTTGTTCAGGGACATTGGTGAATTCCTCGTCTGGACGTAGGGAAAAAAACGAAAATCAGCAAACGCGCTCCTAAGAGCGCGTCGTGAAAATCATGTCAGGAACTGAACGGTAGTCAAGCGCCATTTTTCGTTAACGAAAAAATAACGCGACTATGGGTGACTCTTTCCCGTTTAGGCCAGCTCGATGGCCACCGCCGTGGCCTCGCCGCCGCCGATGCAAAGCGAGGCGACGCCCCGCTTGCCGCCCCGGCGCTTGAGGGCATTGACCAGGGTCACCAGCAGGCGGGCACCGGAAGCGCCGATGGGGTGGCCCAGGGCGCAGGCGCCGCCGAACACGTTCAGCTTTTCGTGCGGGATGCCCAGCTCCTTCATCGGGGCCATGGCCACGACGGCGAAAGCCTCGTTCACCTCGAACACGTCCACGTCGGCCACGCTCCAGCCGGCCTTGGCCAGCACCTTCTCGATGGCCGACACCGGGGCGGTGGTGAACCACTCGGGCTGCTGGGCGTGGGTGGCATGGGCCACCACGGTGGCGATCGGGGCCAGGCCGTTGGCCTTGGCGGCGTCCTCGGACGCCAGCACCAGCGCGGCGGCGCCGTCGTTGATCGACGAGGACGCGGCGGCGGTGATGGTGCCGTCCTTCTTGAAGGCCGGGCGCAGGGTGGGGATCTTCTCGATGTTGCAGCGGCCCGGCTGTTCGTCGGTGTCGATCAGGGTGTCGCCCTTGCGGCCGGCCACGGTGACCGGGGCGATCTCGTCCTTGAAGCTGCCGTCGGCCTGCGCGGCCAGGGCGCGGCGCACCGACTCGGCGGCGTAGGCGTCCTGCTGCTCGCGGGTGAAGCCGTGCTTGTCGGCGCACAGTTCGCCGAACACGCCCATGGCCTGCTTGTCGTAGGGGTTGGTCAGGCCGTCCCAGGCCATGTGGTCGAGCATCTCGGTGCTGCCGTACTTGGTGCCGGTGCGCGAGTTCATCAGCAGGTGCGGGGCATTGGTCATCGACTCCATGCCGCCGGCGACGACGATGCCGGCCGAGCCGGCCTTGATGAGGTCGGTGCCCATCATCACGGCCTTCATGCCCGAGCCGCAGACCTTGTTGATGGTGGTGCAGCCGACCGAAGTCGGCAGGCCCGCGCCCAGCGCGGCCTGGCGGGCCGGGGCCTGGCCGAGGCCGGCGGGCAGCACGCAGCCCATGATCACCTCGTCGACCTTCTCGGCCGCGACGCCGGCCTGCGCGACCGCGGCCTGGATGGCGGTGGCGCCGAGCTGCGTGGCCGGCACGCCGGTGAACTGGCCCAGCAGGGCCCCGAGGGCAGTGCGCTTGGCACCGACGATGACGACCTTGGACATGGTGACTCCGGGGTAGGTATGACAGCCCTCGATTATAGCCCCGTCGCCGGGGCGCCACCCGCTGTCCCAAAGGTCATTGGCCCTTCCCGGCGATGCGCGCGGGGCCGTGCCTGGCGTGGAATGGCGCATCCGGCCCGCCGGTTCCCCCCAAAAGTCAGGACCCCCCAATGACGATCCAGGATTCCTCTGGTCACCCGCTGTCGGGTGCCTCCCCTCGCGCCGCCGAGCTTTATGGTGTCGCCCTGGGCCAGCTGCAGTGCTATCGCGGCGACCCGGTGGCGACCCTTGCCGAAGCCACCCGGGACAGTCCGGGCTTCGTGATGGGCCACGCCATGCTCGCCTGGCTCTATCTCACGGCCTCCGAGGCGGAGCCGCTGGCATTGGTCCGGCAGTCGCTGCAGGCCGCACGGTCGCTGCCGGCCACGCCGCGCGAGCTCGGCCACCTGCAGGCCGCCACGAGTTGGGCCGACGGCGCCTGGCATCGGGCCGCGCGCCAGCTCGAGGACATCAGCATCGCCTACCCGCGCGATGCGCTGGCGCTGCAGATTGGCCACCTGCTGGACTTCTTAACTGGCGACGCGCGCATGCTCCGCGACCGCATCAGCCGTGCGCGACCGCAGTGGTCGGAATCCATGCCCGGTTTCCACGCGCTGCTGGGCATGCAGGCCTTCGGGTTCGAAGAGTCGGGTCAGTACGACCAGGCCGAGGCGCTTGGCCGCCGGGCGGTCGAACTCAACCCGCAAGACGCCTGGGCCTGGCATGCGGTGGCCCATGTAATGGAAATGCAGGATCGCGTGGACGAAGGCATCGCCTGGCTGGGCGAGGATGTCGCCGCGTGGTCGGAAGGCAGCTTTTTCGCGGTGCACAACTGGTGGCACCTGGCGCTTTACCACCTTGAGCGCGACGAGACGGCACGCGTGCTGGCGCTGTTCGACGGCCCGATCTTCGGGCACGGGCCCACGACGGCGATGGACCTGGTGGACGCGTCGGCGATGCTCTGGCGGCTGCAGCTACGCGGTGTGGACGTCGGTGACCGCTGGAAGGCGGTGGCCGAGGCCTGGGCGCCGCAGGCGGGTGCCGGCTGGTACGCGTTCAACGACGTGCATGCGGCGCTGGCCTTCCTCTGCGCCGGTCGCAGCGACCTGCTCGAGCAGGTGCGCGAGGCACAGCGGCAAGCCATCGCCGGGTCGGGCGACAACGTGATGTTCACGGCGGAGGTCGGCGCGCCCTTGCTGGAGGCATTGGCGGCGCTGGCCCAGGGCGACCACGGCCGGGCCGCGCGCGGCCTGCGCGCGGTGCGCCCGATCGCCCACCGTTTCGGCGGCAGCCACGCCCAGCGCGACCTGAACGACCTGAGCCTGATCGAGGCAGCCATCGGCAGCGGTGACCGGGCGCTGGCCGAGGCCGTGGTCGCCGAGCGCGTCACCAGCAAGCCCACGCGGGCGAGCACCGCGGCGTTGCTGCGGCGGGCGTGGGGAAGCGTGGGCGCCGGGCAGGCCGCGTAAGCGCCGGGGACGGCAAAAACGGGTCAGGCCCGGCCTTCGAACAGCTCGCGGCCGATGAGCATGCGGCGGATCTCGTTGGTGCCGGCGCCGATGGCGTAGAGCTTGGCGTCGCGCAGGATCCGGCCGGTGGCGTATTCGTTGATGTAGCCGTTGCCGCCCAGGGCCTGGATGCCCTCGAGCGCCACCTGCACGGCGGCCTCGCTGGCGTGCAGCAGGCAGGCGGCGGCGTCGATGCGGCTCGAATGGCCGGCGTCGTAGTCGCGCGCCACCTGGTAGGCGAAGGCGCGGCTCGACTGCAGCGCCGTGTACATGTCGGCGATCTTGCCCTGCATCAGGCCGAAGGTGCCGATGGCGGCGTCGAACTGCTTGCGCTCGCGCACGTAGGGCAGGGCGATGTCGAGCGCGGCCTGCATCAGGCCGATCGGGCCGCCGGTGAGCACGAGGCGCTCGGTGTTGAGGCCGCTCATCAGGACCTTGACGCCCTGGTTGACCTCGCCGAGCACGTTTTCGGCCGGGATCTCGCAGTTGTCGAACACCAGTTCGCAGGTGTTAGAGCCGCGCATGCCCAGCTTGTCGAGCTTCTGGGCGGTGGAGAAACCCTTCATGCCCTTCTCGACCAGGAAGGCGGTCATGCAGCGCGAACCCGCGTCCTTGCCGGCGGTGCGCATGTAGACGATCAGCACGTCGGCCTCGGGGCCGTTGGTGATCCACATCTTGCTGCCGTTGGCGACCCACGCGCCGTCGCGCAGTTCGGCGCGGCAGCTCATCGAGCCCACGACGTCCGAGCCGGCGCCCGGCTCGCTCATCGCCAGCGCGCCCTTGTGCTCGCCGCTGCACAGCCTGGGCAGGTACTTGTGGCGCTGGGCCTCGCTGCCGTTGGCGTAGAGGTTGGCCACGCACAGGTTGCTGTGCGCGCCGTAGCTCAGGCCGACCGAACCGGAGGCGCGGGAGATTTCCTCCATCGCCACCAGGTGGGCCAGGTAGCCCATGTCGCTGCCGCCGTACTCGGCGGGCACGGTCATGCCCAGCAGGCCGAGCTCGCCGAGCTTGGGCCACAGGTCCTGCGGGAAGGCGTTGTCGTGGTCGATCTGCGCGGCGCGCGGCGCGATCTCGGTCTCGGCGAAGCGGCGCACCGCCTCGCGCAGGGCATCAAGATCCTCACCAAGCGGAAACGGACGCATCAACAACTCCAAGAAAGGGGGTCAGGTTCACTTACAGAAACGGGGTCAGGTTCACTTATCGCGCGTGCAATCCCGATGAATGCAGGCCAGCCAGCGATAAGTGAACCTGACCCCGTTTCTTGGCTTGCTTAGTTGCCGCGGCGGCCCTGGAAGCGCGGCGCGGCGGCGCCCAGGTGCGGCAGACGCAGCTTGCCGATGGCGGTGATGCGCTCCTCGGCCATGCGGTCGGCGGCCCGGAAGGTCGGAATGCCGTCGCGCTTGGAGATCTCGAAGATCCGGCCCAGGTTGTAATAGATGGTGCGCATCATGCGCATGGCGCGCTCGCGGTTGTAGCCGTCGATCTCGAGCGAGACGTTCATCAGGCCACCGGCGTTCACCGCGTAGTCCGGGGCGTAGAGGATGCCCTTCTTCTCGAGCTCGACGCCGATCTCGTCGTTGGCCAGCTGGTTGTTGGCCGCGCCGCAGATGACCTTGCACTTCAGGCGCGGCAGGGTCTTGTCGTTGACGGTGCCGCCCAGGGCGGTGGGCGAGTAAACGTCGCAATCGACGTCGTAGATCTCGTCCAGGGCCACGGCCTCGCAGCCGAACTCGTCCACCGCGCGCTGCACGGCGTCCTTGTTGATGTCGGTGACGAAGACCTTGGCGCCGCGCTCGCGCAGCAGCTTCACGAACTCCATGCCCACGTGGCCCACGCCCTGCACGGCGTAGGAGTAGTTGCCCACGTCCTCGTTGCCGAACTTGACCTGCAGCGCGGCCATCAGGCCCTGCAGGGTGCCGTAGGCGGTGAACGGCGACGGGTCGCCCGAGCCGCCGTGCACCTGGTGCACGCCGGTGACGTAGTCGGTCTCGCGCAGCACGTATTCCATGTCGTTGACGTCGATGCCGACGTCCTCGGCGGTGATGTAGCGGCCGCCGAGCGAGTTGACGAAGCGGCCGAAGGCGCGGAACAGCGCTTCGGACTTGTCCTTGTTCGGGTCGCCCCAGATCACCGCCTTGCCCCCGCCGAGGTTCAGGCCCGACACGGCCGCCTTGTAGGTCATGCCGCGGCTCAGGCGCAGCACGTCCTTCAGGGCCTCTTCCTCGCTGGCGTAGGGCCACATGCGCGTGCCGCCCAGGGCCGGGCCCAGCACGGTGTTGTGGATCGCGATGATGGCCTTCAGGCCCGCGTCCTTGTTGTGGCAGTACACCACTTCCTCGTGGTTCGAGGTCGAGATGGTTTCGAAGATCATGGAAGGCTCCGGTCTGGCGGACTGCGCGGGGCCGGGGAGGGCCGCGCTTGCGAAAAGAGGTTAAAAAGCGTCCGCAAGTTATTGAATTTAATGGCCTGCTTGAACGGCCAGCAGGGCCTCGCCGGGTTACGGCGCGCCGTAGTGTAAAGCAAACGCTCTAGACGGGCAGGTGCCGTCCGGGACCAGCGTGGCCGGTTCGCCGCGGTCCGGGCGTTGCTTTGGATGCTTGGCGGTCTTGTCTCTCCCCGGAGCACCGCCAGCCTCCAACCCTAGAGCAGGGTTCATTGGGCGACCACGGCGTGGTCGCCCTTTTTTTGCTTCACATTCCCTGCAGATCGATGGGCGGCTAATGGGGCATTCCCCAAGCCGTGCCCATGCCCAGACTCAAGTCCCCCGCGCCCGAGGCCTCCCGGGCCACCTGCGACGAGGCCGCGCTGGTGGCCTTGCTCGGTCGCATCCGGTTTGGCGACGCCTCCGCCCTGGGCCAGCTCTACGACCTCACCGTCGGGCGCCTGCATGCGCTCGCGCTGCGGGTGCTGGGCAATGCCGACGATGCCGAGGAGGCCCTGTCCGACGTCTACCTGCAGGTCTGGGAGCGTGCGGCCAGCTACTGCCCCGAGCGCGGGGCGGTCATGGCCTGGCTGCAGACCCTGGCCTGGAGCCGGGCCTGCGACCTCGGCCGGGCGCGCCGCCGCCGGCAGCCGCGGGGCCTGCATCCGGACGGCACGCCGTTGGCGTATGTGGAAAGTGAAGAGCCCGGGCCGCAGCTGCTCGCCGAGCGTGCCGGCGCGGGTGCCCGGGTGCAGGCCGCCCTGGCCGGCCTGGGCGCCGCACAGCGCCGGGTGCTCGAACTGGCCTATGGTGAAGAGATGTCGCACGCGCAAATCGCCGAAGTGACCGGCCTGCCGCTGGGAACCGTCAAGTCGCACGCCCGCCGCGGGCTGGCGGCCCTGCGCGCCGCGCTCGACGACCTGGAGGGCCTGGCGTGAGCAACACCGGCCCCAAGGATCGCGACTGGCTGGCGCTGGCCCTCGCGGGCCTGCTGCCGCAGGCGCCGCCGTCGCCGCAGCGCAGCGAAGCCCTGCGCGCCCGCATCCTGGCCACGGCCACGGCCGGGCGCATGCGGGTCGTGCGCGCCGAAGAGGGCGACTGGGCCCCATTCCTGCCGGGCATCTTCATCAAGACCCTGCGGCTCGATGCCGAGGCCGGCACCCAGACCACGCTTTGGCGCATCGAGGCGGGCGCCAGCATCCCGGCGCACTCGCATTCGCACGAGGAAGAGTGCCTGGTGCTCTCGGGCACCATCCTGCACGACGGCGTGGCCTACCACGCCGGCGACTTCCTGCTCGCCAGCCCGGGCGACAAGCACCAGGCCTTCCAGTGCCCCGACGGCGCACTGCTGCTGATCCGGGGCGAGCGGCTGCCCGAGCCCTCGCGGCTGCAGGCGCCGCGCTAGCGCGGAGCAGGGTGCATCCAAGGCCCGCGGTGGCGGCGTAAGGGAATTCAAACCTCCCGAACCGCCGGAGCCACCGATGCCATCGACCCGCCTGCTGCTTGCCGCCTTCCTGGCCCTGGCGACCTGGCAGCCCGCACTCGCGCAAGCCCCACAGCCCGCGCCGAACACCAGCCGACCGCCGGCCGCGGCGCCCTCGCCGCTGTCGCAGCCCTCGGCGCGCGACATCGCCCTGGCCAGCCCGGTGCCGATCTGGCAGCGCCGCGGCGTCCTGGTCGAGCAGGGCGGGCGTGGCCTCTACACATACACGAAGGACACCCCCGGGCAGAGCCGCTGCGATCCGCAGTGCGAGCGCCTGTGGCCGCCGCTCTACGCCGAGCCCGACGCCAAGCCCCACGGCCCCTTCACCATCGCCCGCAGCCGCGACGGCCGGCCGATGTGGGCCTGGCAGGGCAAGCCGCTGTATCGCTGGCTGTCCGATCGCAAGCGCGGCGATGCCGGCGGCGATGGCGTCGCCGATGTCTGGCACCTGGTGAAGGTGCCGCCCGAGCTCAACGACCAGGTCGTTGCCTATTTCCCGATGCCGATGCCGCGCCGCAGCGCCGACGCGCCCGCCACCTTGCCCACCGAGAGGACCCGCTGATGAATCCACGTGCCAGACATCCCGCCCGCTGCCTGCTCGCGCTGGCCCTGTGCGCCCCTTCGGGCATCGCCCTGGCCCAGTCGGGCGACGCTGGCGACCGTGTGGGCGGCAAGCTGCTGCTCACCGGCGGCGTGACCCAGGTCGAGGGCGCCGCGGGCGGTGGCCTCACGCCCTGGGCCGTCATCGGCGGCTACGGCACGCGCGACCAGATCGGCGCCAACGCCTTCTACACCCGCGTGGACGTGGACGACTACGCGCTCGACAGCTACGGCGTGCTGGTGGGCTTCCACGACCGCGTCGAGCTGTCCTTCTCGCGGCAGAAGTTCGACACGCAGGCCGTGGGCGGCGCGCTGGGCCTGGGCAATGGCTTCACCTTCACCCAGGACACCTTGGGCGTGAAGGTGCGCCTGTTCGGCGACGCCGTGCTCGAGCAGGACACCTGGCTGCCCCAGGTGTCCGTCGGCGCGCAGTACAAGCGCAACGACCAGGCCGGCGTGCTGGCCTTCGTCGGCGCCCGCGACGACAGCGGCATCGACTACTACGCCAGCGCCACCAAGCTGCTGCTCGACAAGAGCCTGCTGCTCAACGGCACCGTGCGCCTGACCAAGGCCAACCAGTTCGGCATCCTGGGCTTCGGCGGCGACCTCAACGACGACTACGAGGCGCAGTTCGAGGGTTCGGTGGCCTACTTGCTGAGCCGCAACTTCGCCATCGGCGGCGAGTACCGCATGAAGCCCGACAACCTGGGCATCGCCGAGGAAAACGACGCCTGGGACGTGTTCGTCGCCTGGGCGCCGTCAAAGCATGTTTCGCTGACCCTGGCCTACGTGGACCTGGGGAACATCGTCATCGCCGACAACCAGCGCGGGCTCTACGCCTCGCTGCAGGTGGGCTTCTGAACCATGGAGATCGTGATGAACAAGACCAAGCTGCTGGTGCTGTGCTGCCTGCTGGCCCTGGCCGGCGCTTCGTTCGCGCAAACCACGCCCGAGGAGCAGGCCATGCTCGAGGAAGAGGCGCGCCTGGCCGCCGAGGAGGCGGCGCTGGACGCGGCCGCCGAGCGTGACCCGAGCGCGCCCGACCCGGCGCCGGCCCATCCCGAACTGCGGCCGGTGCTCGAGGCCTTCGGCGGTCGCGAGGGCCTCGACCGCCTGATGGACACCTTCATGGCCGGCCTGCTGGCGGACGAACGCATGGGCCCGTTCTTCGCCAACGCCGACCAGGAGCGCGTCAAGCGCCAGCTGGCCGAGCAGTTCTGCGTCATCCTCGGCGGCGACTGCACCTACAGCGGCCGGGACATGAAGAGCTCGCATGCGGGCCTGGGCATCGACCGCGCCGACTTCAACCGGCTGGTGGAAGTGCTGCAGGTGGCCATGGACGCCCACGACGTGCCCTTCAGCGCCCAGAACAAGCTGCTGGCCAAGCTGGCGCCGATGCACCGCGAGGTGGTGACGGAATAGGCCGCGGCGGCGCTACTTCATTCCCGGCCCGGGTGCTTCGACCTCCGGCCCCAGGCGTCCCCGGCGTAGCAGCCCGGGGACGTCGGCGGCGGGCACGGGGCGGCTGAAGAGGTAACCCTGCAGTTCGTTGCAGCCGGCCGTGGCGGCCAGTCGCGCCAGTTCCTCGGTCTCGACGCCCTCGGCCACGACCTTGCACTCGAAGGCGCGGGCCATGCCGGTCACGGCCCGCACGATGGTCATGTGCTTGCGCCCCTCGGGCAGCGGGGCCACGAGGCTGCGGTCCACCTTGATGGCGTCGAAGCCGAAGCGCTGCAGGTTGCCGATGCTTGAGTAGCCCGTGCCGAAGTCGTCCATGGCCACCTGCACGCCCATCTGCCTAAGCGCCGCCAGCACCTCGCGGGTGAGTTCGGTGTCGCGCATGGCCTGGGTCTCGGTGATCTCCACCGACAGGTAGCCCGGGTCTAGCCCGGTCTCGAACAGGGTCTCGCGGATCAGCGACAGCACCGACTCGGCGTCGAACTGGGCCAGCGACAGGTTCACCGCCACCGGCACCGCAAGCAGGCCGTCAAGCTGCCACTGCCGGCACTGGCGGCAGGCCTGGCGCAGCATCTCGGCGTCGATCTGGCCCACCAGGCCGCATTCCTCGGCGGTGGGGATGAACTCGCCCGGGGGCACCATCGGCTGGCCCGTCGGCTGCCAGCGCACCAGCACCTCGAGACCCGTGATCCAGCGGCTCTGGGCGTCCACCTTGGGCTGGTAGTAGGGCACCAGCTCGCCTTCGCGGATGGCCCGGCGCAGCCGGCGCTCGAGCTCGAGCCGGCGTTCGGCGCGCTCGCTCATCGCGTTGGTGTAGTACTCGTACCGGCCTCGCCCGTGCTCCTTGGCGTGGTAAAGCGCCGCGTCGGCGCGCTTCATCAGCAGCGTGGCCTCGTCGCCATCCTCGGGAAACAGGCTGATGCCGATGCTTACGCCGACCCGCAGCTCGTGGCCATCGACGAAATAGGGCTCGGAGACGGCTTCGATCAGCTTTTCGGCCACCCAGGCCGCGTCACGCGGGTCGGCAAGCCGCGGCATCAGGATTACGAACTCGTCGCCGCCCTGGCGGCTCACGGTGTCGTCCTCCCGCACGTTCTCCCTCAGGCGCCGCGCCACGGCCTGCAGCAGCAGGTCGCCGATTTCGTGGCCCAGGGTGTCGTTGACGATCTTGAAGTGGTCGAGGTCCAGGAAGATCAGGCCGCCGCGGCGCCCCTGCGGCAGGTCGGCCAGCGCGCGGGACAGTCGGTCCTGCAGCAGCACGCGGTTGGGCAAGTCGGTGAGGTAGTCGTGCTGGGCCAGGTGCGACATGCGCAGGGCCATGGCCCGCGACTCGCTGACGTCGTGGAAGACCATCACGCCGCCCACCAGCTCGCCGTCCATGCCGATGATCGGTGCCGCCGAGTCTTCGATGGGCAGCTTGCGACCGTCGCGCGCCACCAAAAGCGTGTTCAGCGCCAGACCGACGATGCGCCGGTCGCGCATGGCGATGGCCAGCGGTGCCAGGCCGGGGCTGCCGCTCTCGGCATCGAGCAGGCGCATGACGTCGTCGATGGGGCGCCCCACGGCCTCGGCCGAGGTCCAGCCCGTCATGTCCTCGGCCACCCGATTGAGGTAGGTGATGCGCGAGTGCGGGTCGACCGTGATCACGGCGTCGCCGATCGAGCCCAGCGTGGTTTCCGCCAGCTGCTTTTCCTCGAACAGTTCCCGCATGGCATTCCTGCGCTGTGCGGCCAGTACCGACACCACCAAGGGAATGCCGGCCGCGAGCGCGGCGTAGAGGTTGAAAGCCACCGAATCGAGCGCGGCGCTTCGGATGCCGCCGCCATCGGCGCCGGCCAGGGCATTGGAGTCAAAGTACAGACGAAGCCCGACCATCAGCGCGAGGTTCGCGCTGCACAGCAGGCTGGTGCCCAGCCGCCCGAAGATGAAAGCAGCCACCAGCAGCGAAACCGTGGCTGGCAGGAACGGTCGGCTCAGGTATCCGACAGACAGCGCCGTGGCCAACAACGTGCCCAGCGCCACTGCCGCCAGCTGCCATGCTCCCGTGCCGGCCTGAAGTCGACGCCAGGCATCGCCCGTGGCGGCCAGCAGCGGTGGCAGCATGAGCACGGCACCAAAGGCTGCGGCGACGATCCAGGTGAACCACACCGTGCGAAATTCACCGGTGCCCAGCGCCTCGTGTACAACGGCCGGCACCACGCCGCCCAGGGCGGGACCCGCGATGCCCACCAGGAAAACGGGGAGCACCAGGGCGCGCACGTCGGGCAGGCCCATCACCGGCACCTGCCATCGGCGCAGTACGTACACCGACAGGCCCACGGCCAGCGTGCTGGCGAAGGCGTGGGACAGCATCAGGCTCCAGGGGTCGCCGGCCAGGGCGCCGACCGCCAGGCGCCCGGCAAAGCCCAGAACCAGGTACGCGGCGGGGAAGTGCGGTCGCCGGCACATGACGCCCAGCAGCATTGCGCTGGCGACCCAGGCACTGGCCACGTTGCCCGGCTGGCGGGTAAGGGCCACGGCGAGCACGCCCAGTGCGACATAGGCCAGGCCCGTGCCCAACAACCACGGCAGCTCGCGAAGGAGCCTTGCTGCTAAGGCCATCCACTCGTCCCCGAATCACCTCAGGGGCGAATGTAGCCAGTTGGGCCGCGCTTGACCATGTCGCGGGTCAAGCGGGCCTCATTGGACTGCCTCAGTCGGCCGCCGGCGCTTCAACTGCGTCCACCACCGGCACCACGCCGTCGTCCTTCATGTTGCCGCCGTCGAGGCCGGCCTTGCGCACTTCCTCGGCGGCGCGGGCGGCCACGAGGGCTTCGCCGGTGACCACTTCGTCGGCCGGGATCGACACCAGGGTGTCGTCGCGCGTCCAGAGCAGGGCGCGGCCTTCCTCGTGCGAGACCAGCACGGCCTCGAACTCATCGAAGCCCTGCGTGCTGAGGGTGCCGATGGCGGCGTCACGCGGAACCTTCGGCAGGTCGCGGTCCGACGTGGCCAGTGCGAAGGCCTCGGCCACGGCGAGGTCGACCACCGCGCGCAGGCGGGCGTGGTCGTCGGCGGCCCAGGCCTGCAGCGGGTCTTCGCCCTCGGCGAAGTCGGCCGGGGTGGTGAAGACGGTCACGTCGCGGCGCGCCACGCGGCGGCTGCGGTCGTGCTTGCCCTCGCGCAGCTCGATGTCCAGCGACAGGCGCAGCTGGCGCAGGCTGGGGTCGAAAATCAGCGGCATGTTGATGATTTCCTTGGCCGCGCTGCCATTGCCCACCAGCACGAAGCGCTCGGCGTTGCGGGCGGCCTTCAGGCGCATCAGCAGCTTCGGGTCGGGGCGGGATTCGGCGAAGTAGGCGAGGGCGGTCTGGTTCATTTCCTGCCCGGCGAGGGCCTGGCCGATGCTCTTGCGCAGCAGGGCCTGCAGGGCCTGTTCGTCCAGGTTCTCGGTCAGGGGCTTGACCCGCTCGTCGGTGCGCTTCTGGGCGTCGATGGCGGCCTGGTGGCGCACGGCGGCCATGCCGATGGCGCCGCCGATGGCCATGGAGATCGGGTCCACGCCGGCAATCACCGGCTGGTAGGCGACCTGCGGCGTCTCGACGTAGAACTCGGAGCCCTTTTCGGCCTGCATTACGTGGAATTCCGGCAGGTCGTCGGTGACCAGCACGACGGTGGGCGCGTTGGCGTTGGCCAGCGCGGAGGCGAAAGCAAGCGTGCCGGCCAGGCCGGCGATCAGGCGGTTCTTCTTCATGTGTCTCCCCAGTGAAGCGGGGAGGGTAGCAGGCGCGCCGGGTCGCCCGCCCGCGAATTTGTCGCAGGAATGCCTGGGGTCGGAGGTAATTTGCTTCGCAAATTACCTCCGACCCCAGGCCTTGGCTAAACTCGCGCCCATGGACGAGACCCCCCGCGTCGACGACCTCCCGGGCAGCTTCGGCTACGGCGCCGGTGTGCTCTACGGCCTGCCGCAGCCGCCACGCTGGATGGGCGAGGTGCAGCCCGACCTGCACAAGGTGCTGCTGTTGATGTCGGGCGGCGAGATGCTCTACGGCCACCTCACGGGCCTGGACTGGGAAGGCGGCAACGTCATCCTGCGGGTGGGCGAGGAAACCCTGTCCAACCCCATCGGCGACCTGCGCGGCATCCTGCTCAGCGGCCGCGAGAAGCTGGGCCGCCCGCCCATCGCCCCCACCGGCACCATCACCAGCACGCTGCGTTACCGCGATGGCGGCGACTGGATGCTGCAGGCCCACGCCGTGCACGTGGACCTGTTCGGCGCCGGCTTCTTCACCCTGGCCGACGGCCTGCTGCACGCCGTGTTCGTGCCCTGGCGCTCGCTGGCCGAGAACGAGCTGACCCTGCAGTCGGGGCTCTCGGACCACCAGCGCGCCCGCATCCAGCGCGAAGTGGCCTTCCGCCGCGGCGCCGACATCGACCGCCTGCAGGGCGCCAGCCTGGACCGGGTGCCCGGCCAGAGCCGGGACGACGCCGACATCCGCCGCAGCGCCTTCGCCAAGGCCTTCTGCAAGGCCTTGGGCGGCTAGGGGCGGCGGCCAGCTAAAGCCCTGACCGGCCTGGCCGCAGGGCTCAGGGCGCGACGGATTCGCGCGCCGCGTCGAGCTCGGCGCCCGTGATCACCCGCTCGGCGGGTACCGACACCAGGCTTTCACCACGGGTCCAGATCAGCGCCCGGCCCTCGGTGTGTTCGAGCAGCACGCCGTTGAACTCGGACAGGCCGGCCGCGCCCATCGCGCCAATGCGGTCGTCGCGCGAGACATCCGGGAATTCCCGGTCGGAAATCGCCAGGGAAATCGCTTCGCGGAAGGCATCGCCGACCTCCTTGCGCAACGCGGCGTGCTCGTCGCTGGCCAGCGCCTCGAGCAGCTGGCCCTCGTCTTCCAGCGCGCTCGGCGTGGAGAAGTAGACGATGTCGCGCTTGGCGACGCGGCGGCTACGGTCGGGCTTGCCCTCGCGAACCTCGATGTCGACGGACAGGCGGAGCTGGCGCAGGTGCGGCGGCATGGCCAGGGGCATCATCATGACGCCGTTGGCGAAGCGGCCGTTCTCGACGAAGACGAACCGGGACGCCTCGCGGGGCACCTTCATGCGCTTGAGCATCCTTTCGTCGGCCTTGGACTCGGCGAAGAAGGCGAGCGAGCGCACGTCCATTTCGTTCTCGGCGAGGGCCTCGTTGATCGCGAGCCGCACGATGGAGCGAAGGCCCTTGTCGCCCAGGGTTTCGGTGAGCGGCAGAAGCGTTTCGTTGTGCTTCTTCTGGGCAACGATCGCGAGGTGCTGCTCGCCGATGGCCGTGCCGATCGCGACGCCCAGCATGCTCGCGGTGTCGCTGTAATAGGGCTGGTAGAAGGACCGGGAATACGAGTAGCTGCCTTGCACCCGGTGCAGCGTGGCCAGGTCCTGGGTGACCAGCACGACAGTGGGTTCGGCGGCCTGCGAGCCGGGAGCGGCCGCGGACAGCAGGAGGGCAAGCGTGGCAAGCAGCGTGGCGGGCGATCGGCTCATTTCGGGGTCCTGTTTGGAGGCCGCGGGATGGTAGCAGAGGGGCCGGCGGCCCGGTTCACGGTGGCGGGAAGGGCGTTACAATCGGGCGATTCCGCCTTTTGCTCCCGTGAGACCGCCCATGAGCACGCCCGCCAGCCAGCTTCCCGACCGCGACCCCGAGCGCAGCCCGCTGCGCTTCGTCACCGCCGCCAGCCTGTTCGACGGCCACGACGCGGCCATCAACATCATGCGCCGGCTGATCCAGGCGCAGGGCGTGGAGGTGGTGCACCTGGGCCACAACCGCAGCGTCGAGGACGTGGTGCGCGCCGCGCTGCAGGAGGATGCCGACGGCATCGCCCTGTCGAGCTACCAGGGCGGCCACATGGAGTACTTCAAGTACATGGTGGACATGCTGCGCGAGCGCGGCGCGGGCCACATCCGGGTGTTCGGCGGCGGCGGCGGCACCATCACCCCGGAGGAGATCAAGGAACTGCAGGCCTACGGCGTGGAGCGCATCTACCACCCGAACGACGGCATGCAGATGGGCCTGGTGGCCATGATCGAAGACCTCGTGCGCCGCACCCGTGAGGCAAAAGAACGGGGTCAGGTTCACTTTTCCCCCGAAGCGGGTGGCAAGGGCAAGAAGGCGGCGGGGAAAAGTGAACCTGACCCCGTTCTTTCCCGCGAGATTGCAGTGGGCAAGGTGCTCACCGCCATCGAACAAGGCCACTACGACGAAGCCCAGCTCGCCACCCTGCGCAAGGAATGGCAGCTCGCCGGCGGCAAGACCCCGGTGGTGGGCCTGACCGGCACCGGCGGCGCCGGCAAGTCGTCCGTCACCGACGAGCTGATGAACCGCTTCCTGCAGCATTTCCCGGAAATGCGTATCGCGGTGATTTCCGTCGACCCCACCCGTCGCCGCACCGGCGGCGCGCTGCTGGGCGACCGCATCCGCATGAACAGCCTGCGCAGCCCGCGCGTGTTCATGCGCTCGATGGCCACCCGCCGCCAGCACGTGGCCACCAACGCCGTACTCAAGGACTGCGTGGCCTTCCTGCGCGCCCAGGGCTTCGACCTGGTGATGGTGGAAACCGCCGGCATCGGCCAGAGCGACTCGGAGATCGTCGACCTGGTCGACTTCCCGGTGTACGTGATGACCAGCGACTTCGGCGCGCCGAGCCAGCTCGAGAAGATCGACATGCTCGACTTCGCCGAGCTGGTGGTGCTCAACAAGTTCGACAAGCGCGGCGCCGAAGACGCCCTGCGCGACGTGCGCAAGCAGTGGAAGCGCAACCGCACCGCCTTCAAGCTGGCCGACGAGGACGTGCCGGTCTACCCGACCATCGCCAGCCAGTTCAACGACCCGGGCGTGACCTGGATGTTCGCCAACCTCTGCCGCCTGCTGCGGGAGAAGGGCAAGGCGAACTTCGAGCCCAAGGTGGACACCACGCTGCGCGAGCCGCGCGCCACGGTGCTCATCCCCGGCAACCGCACCCGCTACCTGGCCGAGATCGCCGAGGCCGGCCGCCAGGCCAACGCGAAGATCGAGCGCCAGTCCGAGGCCGCCGAACGCGCCCAGCACTACTACGAAGCCCTGCGCGAGCTGGGCGACCCGAGCCTGCCCAAGCCGCTGGAGCTGTACGACCCGCACCACCTGATCGTGCCCGCGCCCGGCACCGGCGCCGCGCTCAAGGAGTCCGGCCCCGCCTGGCCCGAGTGCGGCGAGCGCCGCCAGGGCCTGCCCGACCGCCGCAAGATGGTGTTCCAGTGGGAGCGCCGCCAAGGCGCCAGCACCGGCGACAACGCCGGCGGCCCGGTGGCCACGGTGGACCGCAGCCTCGTCACCCTGCGCCAGCGCTACAACGACGCGGTGAAGGCGCTGAGCGCCGAGTCCATCGGCCTGCTGCGCGAGTGGCCCGAGCGCCTGAAGGCCATCACCGACGAGGTGAACGAGTACACCGTGCGCGGCAAGGTGATCCGCGTCGAGAACTACCGCGAGAGCCTGAGCCACCAGAAGATCCCCAAGATCGCCGCGCCGCACTGGCGCAGCTGGGGCGAGCTGCTGGTCTTCCTGGGCAAGGAAAACCTGCCGGGCCACTACCCCTACACCGGCGGCGTGTATCCGTACCGCCGCACCGGCGAGGACCCCATCCGCATGTTCGCGGGCGAGGGCACGCCCGAGCGCACCAACCGCCGCTTCCACTACCTGAGCGTGGGCCAGCCGGCCGCACGACTGTCCACGGCCTTCGACAGCGTCACGCTCTACGGCGAGGACCCGGCCGAGCGCCCGGACATCTACGGCAAGATCGGCAACTCGGGCGTGTCCATCGCCACGCTCGACGACATGAAGAAGCTGTATTCCGGCTTCGACCTGTGCGCACCGACCACCAGCGTGAGCATGACCATCAACGGCCCGGCGCCGATGATCCTGGCGATGTTCATGAACACCGCCATCGATCAGCAGGTGGAGAAGTACCTGCGCGCGGACCAGGCGCGCTGGGACGAAGCGCACGCGAATATCGAGAAGTTCTTCGAAGGCAAGCCGCGCCCCGAATACGCCGGCCCGCTGCCCGAAGGCAACGACGGCCTGGGCCTGGGCCTGCTGGGCGTCACCGGCGACCAGCTGGTGGAGCCCGAGGTGTACGAGCGCATCAAGGCCGAGACCCTGCGCCAGGTGCGCGGCACCGTGCAGGCCGACATCCTCAAGGAAGACCAGGCGCAGAACACCTGCATCTTCAGCACCGAGTTCGCCCTGCGCATGATGGGCGACATCCAGCAGTACTTCGTCGACCAGAAGGTGCGTAACTTCTACTCGGTGTCGATTTCGGGCTACCACATCGCCGAGGCCGGCGCGAACCCGATTTCGCAGCTGGCCTTCACGCTCAGCAACGGCTTCACGATCGTGGAGTACTACCTGGCGCGCGGAATGCACATCGACGACTTCGCGCCGAACCTGTCGTTCTTCTTCTCCAACGGCATGGACCCGGAGTACACGGTGATCGGCCGCGTGGCCCGCCGCATCTGGGCCCGGGCGATGCGCGAGCGCTACGGCGCCAACGAGCGCAGCCAGATGCTCAAGTACCACATCCAGACCTCGGGCCGTTCGCTGCACGCCCAGGAGATCCAGTTCAACGACATCCGCACCACGCTGCAGGCGCTGTACGCGCTGTTCGACAACTGCAACAGCCTGCACACCAATGCCTACGACGAGGCGATCACCACGCCCACCGAGGAAAGCGTGCGCCGCGCGGTGGCGATCCAGATGATCATCAACAAGGAGCTGGGCCTCAACTTCAACGAGAACCCCTGGCAGGGCAGCTTCGCCGTGGAGCAGCTCACCGACCTGGTGGAAGAGGCCGTGTACAAGGAGTTCGAGGCCATCAGCGAGCGCGGCGGCGTGCTGGGCGCCATGGACACCATGTACCAGCGCAGGAAGAAAGCCTGTACTACGAGCACAAGAAGCACGACGGCAGCCTGCCGCTGATCGGCGTGAACACCTTCCTGCCCAAGGACCACGCCGGCGAAGTGGCCACCGAAATCGAGCTCATCCGCTCCACCGAGCCCGAAAAGGCCCAGCAAATCGCCAACGTCAAACTCTTCCAGCAGGCCCGCAACGCCGCTGTTCTCCCTCTCCCCCCGGGAGAGGGCCGGGGAGAGGGCACCGGAGAGGGCCCCTCAACTCCCCTGAGAAATCTTCAGCAAACCGCCCGCGACCGCCAAAACATCTTCACCGCGTTGATGGAGGCAGTGAAGACCCACAGCCTCGGCCAGATCAGCCATGCGCTGTATGAGGTGGGTGGGGAGTATCGGCGGAATATGTGAGGGAAGTTATGTCTGATCAGGTTGCGGTGAGTGATGAGATCTCTCCTGCTGAACAACTTGAGGGGCTGATGCTGGAATCCGGTTGGACTGTCCTAAGAAAGATTGAGCGGCTCAAGGGGCAAACAGGCGGGCATTTTTCAGTTGGATATCTGGCGCGAAATGACGCTGGTGAGCTGGCCTTCCTGAAGGCACTAGATTTTTCTCAGGCGCTTCAATCTGATGATCTTTTCGCTGCTTTAGACGAGGCAATAGGGTCGTTTCGATTTGAAATTGAAATGCTGGAGATGTGCGCGGGCCAAGGGATGACGCACGTCGTCCGCGCACTGGATAGCGGTTTCGTTCGGGTGGACGCGGGCCCGCTTGGCCGAGTGCCATTTTTGCTATTTGAACCTGCGGAGGGTGATGTCCGAAAAGCGATAAGCAGCTTCGGATTTGTGGATAGAAATTGGGCAATTGCGCTGATGCATGAAGTGGCGGTTGGTCTCCAGCAACTGCATCTGGCCCAGCTTGCGCACCAAGACCTTAAGCCTTCAAACGTCCTCACATATGAGTCGGGAAAGCAGTTCAAGATATCTGATCTCGGTTGCGCTTCGCTCAAGGGTCGGGGGTGTCCCCGCGATGGAATGCGCGTGCCTGGCGGCTGGTCCGTTGCGCCGCCGGAGCTCCAGTACGGGCAGCTTAGTTCGGACTGGTTGGTGCGCAGGGTCGCTGCGGACTTGTATGCGTTGGGGAGCCTAGGTGTTTTTCTCTTCACGGGGCTGAGCATGAATGCGGTTGTTCGCCAGCACATTGCGGATGGCAAGGACTGTGTTAGCTGGCTGGGGACCTACAAAGAAGTCTTCCCGTTTGTTCGGGATGCATACGAGAAGGCGTTCGAGGAGATTGCAGCTTGCTTCTCGGACCCGGTCAGTGCTGATCTTCTATTAATTCTGAAAGAGTTGTGTGAGCCGGATCCTGAGCTTCGTGGTAGTCCTGCGCACAGGGGAAGTTTGTTTGAGCAGTACTCGGTGCAGCGATATGTATCAAGACTTGCGCTACTCTCTAGGCGAGTTGCATACGCTGAAAGGAAAATAGTTAGAAATGGCGGCTAGCGGCTTCGGCGGGATCAAGGATCGGAACGTCGTCCCACGGTGGCGGCCATCTGCGCTATTCGCGAGTTCTCCTGAGGCATCGGCGTCCAAAGAGCGGTTACTAGATGTTGGCCCGCCTGTTGCGGACTGGTCTGAAGTTGCCTATCAACACTGGGTCTCGGCGCCGAGTGTTGGGCTTCTGGCGGACGCATTTTCCGCGGCGCTGGTTGAGCAGAACAAAGCTCGGTTGATGGAATTGGCTCACGCGGTTCGCGCTTCAGGTGATCGGGTTTCCGTGCCACTTCAGAGGGCCGCCACTGCAGTTCTTGGTGGAAATGAAGATGACGTGGTCGTTGGCGCAGCATCGATAGGCGAGTTGGACCGATTCTCCGAGTCAATAACCGATCGCTACGCCAGTGAGCTAAGAAAGAGAGCCAGGCTGCAGCCGAGGAACGGTTTTCACTGGCATGATCTTTCCTATGCGCTAAACCTGCTCGGAGACAAGGATGGTGCTGAGAGCGCAATGCGTGCCGCAATTCAGGTGTCTGGCTCGCATCGCCTTATAGTGCGCAGTGCTGCGCGACTCTATTTGCACCATGATGGCCGAAAGGACGCATTGTCAGTGATTGAGCGTGCAGGCGGGGTCGCGAAAGATCCTTGGCTGCTATCGGCTCACCTCGCCATTTCTCAGGGTGGTGGGCGTTCAAGTAGATTTTCGGTAGCGGCGCGACAGCTTGTTGAAGGACGCAAGTCTCTTTCAACACAGCATTCAGAACTTGGGATGGCTGTTGCAACCCAGGAGGTGATGTCCGGGCGATCTAAAAAGGCAAAGCAGCTGATTGCTGCAAGCAGCATTCATCCAACGGAGAATGCCTTGGCTCAGGCGGTTTGGCTCTCGCATCAATTGAGCCTGCCAGTTGCTGACTCGCTAAAGAATCAGTCAATTGAGCAAGATGCCGCTTTTGAGGCGAAGTGCTGGTCAAGCTTTTACCGTGGTGATTGGGCTTTGGCGGCGGAATCGGCGATTGGTTGGCTTATTGACGAACCTTTCTCTACGCGCCCTGCAACTCAGGGGTCATTTCTTGCTTCGACTTTTCTGCGGGATCACGTGCTGGCTGAGAGGTTTGCGGTATTTGGGTTGCGGATGAATCCCGGAGACTGGGTTCTCAGGAATAATCTGGTCGTGGCTTTGGCTGAGCAGGATCGAATTGTGGAGGCCGGAAGGGAGTTCCTTCAGTTGGCGGAGCCTTCGCCAGAAAGTGAAAACTATGCGGTCTATTGTGCTACGGGAGGATTGTTGTCCTACCGGCGAGGATTCGTTGGAGATGGCAGGGATCTTTATGCGCGTGCCATGAGTTCCTTAGTTCGTTCTAGGAATCGTTCGTCGCAGATGATTTTGGCCCTCTACCAGAGCGCGGAGGAGATGAAGGCAGGGAATTTCGTTATGGCCAAGGAGATTCTTGGGAAGGTTCCGGCGTTCTCGGGCGTTATTGCCGACAAGGAGTCTGTCTTCTCTCGTGCGTTGGAGTTGGAGTTGCAGAGGGCGGTTGCACGAATCGCTATTGATGAGGTTTCAAATCCGCTCCTCCCGTCACCTTAGGATTGTGGTCGGCCCGAAGCCGCGTTTAGTGACTGTCGCGAACTAGATGTGATCGCGACGGTGCGAAGGTTTGTTGGCTTTGCTCTGGTTCTGGCGCTGAGGTTCGGTTGGCTTCGGAGTTGTCGTGAATGTTGAGTCAAATAGATGAGCATCGCTGTTCGGGTGTGCTGAGTGCGAGCGAGGCCATTTGTCGATGAGAGTCATTCCGCTCAATCAATAGTATTCTCGCCACCCCCGCGGATGCGCCACATACCAGTCCCCGGCTCATAACAACGCAATCTGCTCCGGCCTAAGCTCTACCACCTGCGGCGCTTCGTGTTCGCAGCTGGCGTAGTGCAAGTCCACCACGCCATCCAGCACCACGAACAGCTCCTCGCCGTCGCTTTCGTGCCAGACGTAGGGCCGTTGGGTCCAGCTCAGGTCGTTGGGTTCAGTGATGCCGTCGGAGGCATGCTCGGCCAGGTAGGCGGGGCCGGCCACGATGGCCTCGCGCACCGCGCCCAGCGGGCGGGCCACCAGCGACGGGTCCAGGGTGCGGGCCATGCGAATGGCGAAGGCGAAACCCTCGGCCACCAGGTCGCGGGTGGCGATGCTCAGGACCATGTCGAAGCGCACGGCCGGGTCTGGGTTGCGGACGTTGGCAAGCAGATTCGCCAGGAAGTCGTCGCTTGAGGGTTGACCAGAGTATTCAGCCCGGCAGCGCCTGCGTTTCCCGGCAACGCGGAAACGACGTGCAGCCCAGAAAGGCCTCGCCGGTTTTCCGGTTCTGCCGTCGGGCCATCGGGCTGCCGCAGCGCGGGCACGGCTGCGCGTCCGTGCCCGCATACGTTTCTCTCGCCGGCCCGTCCGACAGGCCTGGCGTTGGGCGCATTGCCGAAATCAACTGCGCGCCCGTTACCAGCTGAATTGGCTTTCCGTTGGCGAAGCGGGCGGCATCGCTGGTGAACGGGCCAAGACTGACGATCCAGACTGCGTCGGCCCGGTGGTGCTGCAGAAGCCCCCACATTTCCCGAACGGTGGCGACGTCCACCTTCCGGCGTCGCCACTGTTTGCATTGCACCAGCTCCTTCCGACCGTTCTTGCGGACCACGAGGTCGACGCCGCCGTCGCTGCCACCGCCACCCGTCTCGGCTACGGAGTGACCATTGCGCCGAAACCACTCGCCGACCAGCTGTTCGAATTGACGCCAGCTAAGGGCCTCCAGTTGCAGACGGGCTGCCTGCGAATCGTACAGACGGGCGCGTTGCTTGCGCCCGAGGAACGAGAGGCCGGCAGCCAGCCAGCACACCCCCAGGAGCACCCAAGCCAGCAATGACAGGCTGCTCCCAGCGCCTCCGGTCGCAAAGGCCTTGCCGATGGGTCCACCTGACTGGGCCAGATACCAAGGGATGCCGTAGCGGACCGCCAGAAACGCCAAGATGCCCGCCACAAATCCTACGGGCCAGGGCAGTTTGGTCAGGATTTCGAAACCACCCTCATTCCGTCGGGCCAATGCATGCTCCTTTTCCACGAACGCGACCGCCTTGCTTCCAGGATCGGCGCTCGCGTCTCAATTCTCCAAGTCCAACTGCTCCCACTACAAGCGAGGCTTTTTCTCACAAACTCTGAGCAAGGCGCCGTTTCGGTAGTCTCTCCCCGTCCCGTGGAAGGCACCAGGGGCCGTCATGAACATTGCCGAGAATACGTGGAGCTTGGGCGAGCAAATGGGCGGGTAGCGAAATCCTCTCGGGTCACGCTGCGGCCGCTTACGGGTAACCTGACACGGCCCATCCGGCCGAGGTCCAGCCATGCCTGATCCCAAAATCGATGCATTTTCGGAAGTGGAGTTTCGAAACCGGGCGAAGATCGCCGCCCCAAGACGTTCTGGCCCAGACCGATTCTGGGTCGGGGTCGGCATCTTCCTCCTTGTGGCGATGGCCTATCCCTTCTACTCCTACGCCGTGCACTCCTATCTCGTTGCCCGCGAGTTCAGGGAGGCCGCGGCACGGGCAGATGCGGAGATGGAACGCTTCAATGCCAACCTCCGGCGCGAAGCGGCAGAGAGCCAGCGTGTCGCCGCCGCCGAGGCCCTGCGCACGCGCCAGCGCGGCGTGTCGGTGGCGGGGACGTCCACCATCGGCGGCAAGCGCGTCGTGATCGTCAACCTGGGGCAGGCCAGCCTGGCCGAGGCCAAGGCCACGGTTTGTGCCCAGGCGGAGCGCTACTTCCGCGAGCCCTTGGCCGGAGAAGCGCTGCATATCCAGCGCCATCGAGGTAAGCAGCCTGCGATAGACGCGGGAACCATCATCTGCGATTGAGCCCGATGGGGACTTCCGTCGCTTCGGCAGGATGCTACGGCTGCGTCAGGAGATGTCCACGACCGGCACGAAGCTGCCGTAGATCATCCGCGCCCCGTCGAAGGGCATCGGATTCTCCTTCGGGTCCATCCGCGGGTCCTCCATCATCTTCTTCATGCCGGCGTCGCGGGTGGCCTTGTCGGGCCATTCGACCCAGGAGAAGCACACGGTTTCGTCGTCCTTGGCGGCCACGCTGCGGAAGAAATCGGTCTGCTTGCCGTGCGGCACGTCGTCGCCCCAGCACTCGGTGACGCGGATGGCGCCGAACTCGAGGAAAATCGGGTCGAACCGGTTGGCGAAGTCGATGAATGCCTGTTTGTTGGCGGTGGGCACGGCCATCACGAAACCATCGACGTAACTCATGGGCTTTCTCCGGGCTGCCAGCAGGGAGGCCAGCCTACTGCCGGGCGGCGGGCGAGGGTAGTGCCGCGTGGCTGGCGAATCCGCTGGGCCTCGGTGACAATCCGGCCATGCGAACCTTCGTCCTGCGCGCCCGCGCCGCCCCCACCGACAGCCAGCGGCTGCTGGCGGCCATCGGCCAGGAGGCCCACCCCGAGATCCTGGCGCACACGCTGATGAACGCCATCTTCGTGGCCCAGTCGCACCGGCCCGACGTGGTGGTGTACCTGGTGCTCGAGAGCACGCAGGACTATTCGCGCACCATCCGCTTCGAGGTCAACGCCATGCACAGCATCGGCGGCTTCGACGAGCGGGCGCTGCTGGGCAAGGTGGCCGCCGCGCTCGACGCCTCGCGCGGCCTGGGCAAGGAGGAAAGCCGGCCGGTGGAGTCGGGCGTCACCGTGCGCACCATCAGCTTCGAGCGCTTGGTGCAGGAACTGGCCATCGACCACCAGCTCTTCGTCATGGACCCCAAGGGCACGCCGATCCGCGAGCAGGCCTTCGAGGGCAATCCCTGCTTCCTGCTTACCGACCACATCCCCATGCCCAAGAAGACCTTCGGCAGCCTCGAGCGCCTGGGCGCAAAGAAGCTGACGCTGGGCCGAAAGATGCTGTTCGCCTCGCAGTGCGTGGTGCTCATCCACCATGCGCTCGACGAGCGCTGAGGGCGCACTGATGGAAGCGCTCGCGTTCCAGGGCCACACGCTGCGCTACCGCCGCGGCGGCCAGGGCCCCGCGCTGTGGCTGATCCACGGTTTCCCCACCTCCGGCCGCGACTGGCTGCCGCTCTGGCCGGCGCTGGAGCCGCGCCACGAGCTGTTCGCGCTCGACATGCTGGGCTTCGGTGCGTCCGACAAGCCCGCGGGCTTCGACTACAAGATCGCCGCCAGCGCAGACCAGTGGGAGGCCCTCGCCCGCGCCACGGGCGTGCGCGAGGTGGCGCTGCTGGCGCACGACTACGGCGACACGGTGGCCCAGGAGCTGCTGGCGCGCCAGCGCGAGGGGCGGCTGGGCTTTCGCATCACCTCAGCCGTGTTCCTCAACGGCGGGCTCTTCCCCGAAGCCACCCGGCCGCTGCGGCTGCAGCGCCTGCTGGCCGGGCCGCTGGGGCCGCTGCTGGCGCGCTTCACCGGCGAGGCGCGCTTCCGGCAAAGCATGGCGCGCATTCGCGCCCGGCCCTGGCCGGAGGGCGAGCTCGCCGCAGCCTGGCAGGGCCTGGCCAGCAACGGCGGCCGCGCGGTGATGCCCAAGCTGCTCGGCTACATCGCCGAACGCCACCGCCACCGCGAGCGCTGGGTCGGCGCTCTCGAGCACGCCGGCATCCCCATCGCCCTCGTCAACGGCCTCGAAGACCCCATCTCCGGCCGCAGTATCGTCGCCCGCTGGCGCGAGCTGCTGCCACAAGCCCCCGTCGTCGAACTTCCCGGCGTCGGCCATTACCCGCAGCTGGAGGCGCCGGCGGAGTTGCTGCTCGCGTACGAGAAATTCATAGTCAAGCCATGAACTCGCACTTTCTCCAGTCAATGGTGGTCGGTTTGCTGGCCTGTGGCCTCCTTGCAGGCTGCGGGAAGGATCCGCAGCCCGCCGAGCCTCGCCCGCAACAGGCCGGCCAGCCTATGTCGCCCGCGGAGACCGCCGCCCGCCTCGCCGCCGCACGCGGCGCTGCGTTGAGAGGCGACCAAGCGGCTGTGCAGGAGCAGATGGAGGCTATGCAGGAGGATTTCCGCAAGTCGATCCGGCTCGCGGATCCATCCCGGCGCGTTGATCGGGAGCAGGCCCGCGCCGCCGCACGCACTGTGCCGGGGGTGCGATCAGTGGTTTGGCTCGATCACGAGAACCTTTTCGCCACCGTCGAGTCGGCTGACGCCCGGAGCTTCCAGACCATCGACCGGATCTGTGTGGCGCTGGAGCCACTGGGCGACACGCTCGGTGTGGTTGTGAACCTTCAGAACAGCTCCGCCAGGAACAGCGATGAGTTGGCAACCCTCAGTCGAAACTGCCAGCTTGCGCCTGGCGAGAGGGCGTTCCTTTCCCGCGAGCGGAAGATCGACGTGGTGGATGCCCAAACCCGGGCTCAGCACAAGGCGAACCAGAGGCTGTCACAGCAGAGCCCGGAGGATCTTGAGCGCCAGGCTGAAAGCCTGCGCATCCTCGAGAAGAGCACTCCCTCAGTTCACGACTAGGTCCATGTGCCCCTGCAAGCGGCCACCCAGTATGGCTGTACGAGCGTCCGGGCGACTCGCGGCCTGAGCCCTCACACCCCGCCCACGCCGCCCGTCATGCAATGGCGCACCCCACCGCGGCCTTGCCCATGCGCCCGCTTGCTGCCACCGCCCTTGTCCTGGTCCTGGCGTTGTCGCCCGCGGCGGCCGAGGAGAACGCCATGCAAACCCTGATGCAGTTCGACGACGGCGCCGGCGAGCCGCGCTGGGTGGCCGTGAACGACGGGGTCATGGGCGGCCGCTCGCAGGGCGGGCCGGAGGTGAAGGGCGGGGCGCTACACTTCAGCGGCGTGCTCTCGCTGGCCAACAACGGCGGCTTCTCGTCGGTTCGAACCGTGGGCCGCAATTTCGATGTCACCGGCGCCCAGGCCGTGGTGCTCCGGGTGAAGGGCGACGGCCGCACCTACCAGCTGCGCCTGGCCACCGACGCGCGCTTCCGCGGCATCACCGTGTCCTGGGGCGGCGAGTTCGCCACCGTCGCCGGCCAGTGGACCGAGGTGCGCGTGCCCCTGGCCACGCTCCGCCCCAGCGCCCACGGCATGCAGCTGCAGGGCCCGCCGATGGATCCGTCCAAAGTCCGCGAACTCGGCCTGCTGGTGGGCGACAAGCGCGAAGGCCCGTTCGCGCTGGAAGTGGACTGGATCGCCGTGGAGTAGCTCGCGGCAGCGATCTCCTGCCAGCCAGCGCGATCAAGCCTTACAGACGGGGCCGGTCCAGTGCGCGAACCTGATTGCCAGTAATAACCTATTAGGTTAAATTGGCATGGAGAAGCGCACCCCGCATGTCGGTCTGGCGACGATCCGAGGGCTGATCGAAACGGGGCGAGTGCGGATGACATTCTCCGCCGTGCAGGGCGCCCAAGGGCTCGGCATGGACACCGGCGAGGTCCTCAATGTCGTTCGAGCGTTGAGGCCGTCGGACTTCCGAAAGAGCATGACGACATATGCGGACCATCGGATATGGCAGGACGTGTACTGCCCGACGACGCGCAAGGGACGTGTGTACTTGAAGCTGACCGTCCTGGACGAGCTGTTGGTTGTTTCCTTCAAAGAGGCCTGAGATGAAGTGCCCCAGTTGCGGCGCCTCGACGCTGTTGCGTGATACGCGCGGTTTAGCCCATCGCTACAAGGGGCGAACCACCCAGATTCCCAAGGTCTCCGGCGATTGGTGCCCGGCCTGCGGGGAGGTGGTGCTCGGGCTGGAGGAGGCCAAGCGGGTCGGCGCGTTCGTGGACACGTTCAATCGCGAGGTAAATGCCAGCCTGGTCGACCCCGACTTCATAGCCGGCGTGCGGCGCAAACTCAGGCTCGACCAGCGTGAAGCGGCAGCCCTGTTCGGAGGCGGCGTGAATGCCTTCTCTCGCTACGAAACGGGCAAGGCCAAACCCCCGGTGGCGCTGGTGAAGTTGCTGGAGGTGCTTGACCGCCACCCGGAACTTCTGGAAGAGATACGCACCGGGCGCTGACGCCCGAACAGCCATAGGGGAGCACCATGAAGATCCTTGTCGTAGCCTTGGTGCTTGCCCTGATTGTGGGCGTAATCGGCGCCTGGCTCGTCCGCCAGCGCGCCGAGGCGCAGGCCTCGCTGCCGCCGCCGGTGGCGCCGCTGCCCGCGGGCGCGGTGCGGGAGGCGCTGGCGCCTTACCAGGACGCCCTGGAAGCCACGCGCCGCCCCGTGCTGCGCATCAGCCTCGAGGATTTCCCCGAAGACGCGCCCACGGCCAGCAAGGTCGGCGGCCGCGCCTGGTGGCCCGAGGGCGAGGCCGCGCCGGTGGGCGAGGGCGGCGCCGCGATGGTGCTGCTGGCGCAGGTGAACTTCGCCGAGGTGCCGGCCACGCCGGGCTACCCCGACACGGGCCTGCTGCAGTTCTTCATCGTGCCAAACGATTTTTACGGCGCCAGCATGGACCGCGACTACACCGTCGAGGCCCTGACGCAGCAGCGCAATTTCCGCGTCGTGTACTGGGCCGACCCCAGTGCGCCGGGCCAGTCGCTGGATATCCCGTCCTTCGAGGACGAGTTCTACACCCCGCACAAACCCCAGCAACCGCGCCGCATGCGCTTCGCCGCCGACACCGAAACGCTGTCGGCCCGCGACTACCGCATCGACCAGATGCTCGGCGGCAACGCCTGGGAAACCCTGGAGAACT
Organism: Arenimonas sp. SCN 70-307; assembly: GCF_001724815.1. Lineage (GTDB taxonomy): Bacteria > Pseudomonadota > Gammaproteobacteria > Xanthomonadales > Xanthomonadaceae > Arenimonas. The sequence goes on from NZ_MEDO01000001.1 coordinate 166,880, forward strand.
GGGCCAAGTCCAAGGGTTACGACGACCGCTCGGTGGTCGAAGTCTTCGAGCACCTCGGCGGCGGCGGCCACAAACTCGGCGGCTATCCCGACTTCACCCAGCAGGACCCGCGAAAGGGCGGCCCGCTGGAACTGCTGCTCCAGCTCGACTCCGACGACCGCATGATGTGGGGCGACGTGGGCGTGGGCGGCTTCTACATCGACCCCGCCGACCTGGCCCGCAAGGACTTCAGCCGGGTGATGTACAACTGGGATTGCCACTGAGCCCGGGGCCCGCCGATACTCGGGCCACCGCCCCTCGCACAGGACGACCCGATGCTCAGCTCCACCCTTATCCTGATTGCTGCGCTCGGCGTCGCCGGCGCGTTTGTGTTCTCGGCCTTCGTCTGGGTCCTAGGACTGCGCCGGGTGGTGCCGGTGAACGAAGTGCACATCGTGCAGACCCGAAAGAACACCGTCTCCTACGGCAAGGGCTTCGAAAGCAACACCTATTACGAGTGGCCCTCGCGCATCCCGCTCATCGGCCTGACCCGCGTCACGCTGCCGGTCTCGAACTTCGCCATCGACCTGCCCGAGTACGCCGCCTACGACAAGGAGCGCGTGCCCTTCCTGGTGCACGTGATGGCCTTCTTCCGCATCAGCGACTCCAACACCGCCGCCCAGCGCGTGGCCTCGTTCGAGGAGCTCAAGGAGCAGCTCACCGCCATCGTGCAGGGCTCGGTGCGCACCGTGCTGGCGGCCCACGAGATCGACCAGATCATGCTCGACCGCAGCCGCTTCGGCGAAGCCTTCACCAAGGAAGTCGAGCCGCAGCTGGCCAGCTGGGGCGTGGAGGCCATCAAGAACATCGAACTGATGGACATCCGCGACTCGCGCGACAGCGACGTCATCCAGAACATCATGGCCAAGCGCACCTCGGGCATCGCCCGCGAGTCGCGCCTGGTGGTGGCCGACAACATGCGCCAGGCCGAGATGGCCGAAATCGCCGCCAAGCGCGAAATCGAGATGTCGCGCCAGCAGGCCGCCGAGCAGGTGGGCCTGCGCACGGCCGAGAAGGACCAGAAGGTGGGCGTGGCCAACGAGCAGTCGGCCCAGCTGGTGAAGGTGCAGCAGCGCGAAACCGCGGCCAAGGAAATGGACGTGGTGCAGGTCAAGACCGTGCGCGGCGCCGAGATCGCCCGCGAGGCCGCGGTCATCGCCGCCGCCCAGGCCAAGGACGTGGCCATCGTCGAGGCCGACGCCGCCAAGCAGGTGGCGGTGGTCAGCGCCGAGGCCTCCAAGCAGGTCGCCATCGTCTCGGCCGAGGGCCACAAGCAGCAGACGGTGCTCACCGCCGAGGGCCAGCTCGAGGCGGCCAAGCGCAACGCCGAGGGCATCGCGGCCGAGGGCCACGCCAAGGGTGCCGCCGAGACGGCCATCCTGATGGCGCCGGTGGACGCGCAGATCAAGCTGGCCGAGAAGATCGGCAGCGACAAGGGCTACCAGGAGTACCTGCTGGGCATCCGCAACATCGAGGCCGCGCAGGCCGTGGGCCTGGCCCAGGCCGAGGCGCTCAAGTCCGCCGACGTGAAGGTGATCTCCAACGCCGGCACGCCCGGCAAGGGCCTGAGCGGCGTGATGGACCTGTTCTCGGCCGAGGGCGGTACCTCGGTGGCCGCCATGCTCGAGGGCCTGGCGCAGTCGCCCGAGGGCCGCAAGCTCATCGAGAGGTTCGCCGGCAAGCCGGACGCCAAGGGTTGAGGGCCCGATCGCAATGAACGCCTTCTATCCCATCGGTACCCCTGGCCAGCCCTGGGGCGAGTCTGAAAAGGCCGCCTGGCGCGCCCGCCAGGTGCGCCAGCGCAGTTACGCCGACGACGTGCTCGGCCGCATCGATGCGCTGCGACCGCACACCGACGTGCAGGCCTACGGCGAAATCGACTGGGGCGTGGACGGCCGCTTCCCGGTGTACGCCATCCGCAGCCGGGCCTGGGACGATTCGTTGCCCTGCGCCCTGGTCACCGGCGGCGTGCACGGCTACGAAACCAGCGGTGTGCACGGCGCGCTCGACTTCGTCCAGGGCCACCTGGCCGACTACGACGGCCGCATCAACGTGCTGGTCGCGCCCTGCATCAGCCCCTGGGCCTACGAGCGCATCCAGCGCTGGAACCCGCTGGCGCTGGACCCGAACCGCAACTTCATCGCCGCCAGCCCCTGCGCCGAGTCGGCCGCGCTGATGCGCCTGCTCGAGCCGCTGGCCGGCCGTTTCATCGTGCACATCGACCTGCACGAAACCACCGATACCGACGAGTCGGAGTTCCGCCCGGCCAAGTCGGCGCGCGACGGCCAGGCTTTCGAGCCCGACACCATCCCCGACGGTTTCTACCTGTGCGGCGACAGCGCCGATCCGCAGGCCGAGTTCCAGCAGGCGGTGATCGCGGCCGTGGCCAAGGTCACGCACATCGCGCCGCCCGACGCCAAGAATCAAATCATCGGCTCGCCGGTGGTGGCGCACGGCGTCATCAACTATCCCTACCGCGAACTGGGCCTGTGCGCCGGCGTCACCGACGCCCGCTACCGCACCACCACCGAGGTCTACCCCGACAGCCCGCGCGCCACCCCGGCCGAATGCAACGCCGCCCAGGTCGCCGCCGTGCGCGCGGCGCTGGACTACGCGCTGGCCCACCGCTGAGGCGGTAGGCCTCAGCCCGGCATCCGCCGGAACGGCAGCCGGCGCCATTCGACCAGCGAGCGCCACAGCCATTCCACCGGCCCGAGCGCGAAGGCGCGCAGCCACAGGTTGGCCAGCAACACCTGCGCGGCCATGATCGCCAGCGCGATCAGGCTCATGCCGGCCCAACCGTACTTTCCGAACCAGCCCAGGCCGATGCCCGGGAAAATCAGCCACCCAGCCACCACGGTCTGCATGAGGTAGAGCGTGAAAGCGGTGCGGCCTGCGGCCTGGAAGGGCGAGAGCAGTCGCGCCCCGGCGCGGAACGACAGCACCAGGCAGGCCAGGCACAGGTGGCCCATCGTCAGCGCCAGCCTCGTGAACTCCTCGGTGATCCAGGCCAGCTGCGGTTCGGGCGTCTGCCGCAGGTGCTGTTCGACGTCCACGACCCGCAGGGGCAGGGCGATGGCGTACATCAGCAGCATCAGGCCCAGCAGCAAGCGCCGGCTGCGGCCGCCGGTGAAGAAGCCCCACTTGAACAGCGCCATGCCCAGCAGCATCGCGCAGAAGGCCTCGGGCACCGAGATGAAAAACACTTCGCCGGTGTAGGCCCGCTCCTGCAGCCACACCTGGCGGGCATAGTCGGCGAACCCGCCATAGGGCCCCAGGCGCTGCGCCTTGTCGTAGGCCATGAAGTCCTGGTCGGGCGCCAGCTCCGCCTCCAGCTCGCGCCAGGACGCCAGCGCCTCGGCATCGCCGGCTTCCACCTGCGCCTGAAGCTCGGCGCGCTCGTGGTAGCGCAGCGCGCCGTCGCCCGCATCCACCACTGCGAACACCAACCCCAGGGCCAACAGCGTGGCGGGGGCCAGGCGCCGGAACGGAAACAGCGCCAGCGCGGCGATGGCGTAGATGAAGAGGATGTCGCCCGGGAACAGCAGCACGAAGATGTTCACCAGGCCGAACACCAGCAGCCACAGGTTGCGGCGGTAATAGCGGTCGGCCACCGATACCGGGCCGTCGTCATGCATGGCGCGCGCCGCCAGGATCAGCACGCCGGCGCCGAACAGCAATTGCAGCATGCCGCGCTGGGTGCCCTCCACCCAGACTTGCAGCGTCGTCCACGTCGCGGCGTCGGCGGGCGTCCAGCCCGCGAGTCGCGGGTCGCCGAAGAACGCGGTGTAGTAGGTCCCGAAGCCCGGCAGGTTCATCAGCAGGATGCCGAGGATGGCCAGGCCGCGCAGCACGTCGAGCGTGGCGATGCGTTCGGCGGCGGGGGCGGGCAGGTTCATGGCGTCAATCCGGCACGGGCGTCCCCGGGACAACGCAAGCCGGGGCCGCCGCCGGGCAGGGCGGCCGGCGGGTCGGTCCGGTTCGGGGTGGCGCGGGACGTGCGGAACCGGGCCCGTCGCGCCCGCGCATCGCGCGCCGCGGGCGGTACTTTCGCCATAGGCGCCGGCGGCGCGGGAGTGCGAATGTGGCGCCCACACCTGCCCGGAAGCCCGACATGACCACCCGCCGCGACCTGCTCAAGTTCAGCGCCCTTGCCGCCGCCACCGCCGCACTGCCGGCCTTCGCCAGCCCGGCGAGCGTGGGCAACGCCATCCCCAAGGCCGACAAGCCGCTCAACATCCTCATCCTCGGTGGCACCGGCTTCACCGGGCCGTTCCAGGTGGAGTACGCGCTGGCGCGCGGCCACAAGGTCACCACCTTCAACCGCGGCCGCCGGCCGATCGCCGAGTGGGGCGACCGGGTCGAGCAACTGGTCGGCGACCGCACCACGGGCGACCTCAAGTCGCTCGAGGGCCGCACCTGGGACGTGTGCATCGACAACCCCACCAGCCTTCCGTACTGGGTGCGTGACGCCGGCAAGGTGCTCGCGGGCAAGGTCGGCCACTACCTGTTCATTTCGACCATCTCGGTTTACGCCGACGGCTCGAAGCACGGCATCGACGAAGACTCCGCGCTGGCCGAGTACAAGGGCAAGGACGCGATGGCCGAAACCCGCGAAACGCTGGTGGCCGACATCGCCAACCTCTACGGCCCGCTCAAGGCGCTCAGCGAAGCCGAGGCGCACAAGCAGTTCGGCAAGGACGTCACCATCGTGCGCCCGGGCTACATCGTCGGCCCGCGCGACGAGACCGACCGCTTCACCTACTGGCCCAAGCGCATCGCCCAGGGCGGCGAGATCCTGGTGCCGGGCGACGGCGACGACCCGATCCAGATCATCGACGGCCGCGACCTGGGCGAGTGGATGATCCGCCTGGCCGAGAGCGGTACGCGCGGCGTCTTCAACGCCTGCGGCCCGGACTACACGCTGACCATGGACGCGGCCGTGCACGGCTGCCACGCGGTCACCGGCGGCCCGGCCACCTTCACCCACGTGCCGATGGATTTCCTCGAGAAGCACGAGGCCGGGCTGCCGATCTGGGTGCCGCGCGCGGGCTCGGAGTACTCGGGCTACGGCACCGTCAGCAATGCCCGCGCCATCGCCGCCGGCCTCAGCTTCCGCCCGCTGGCCCAGACCGTCACCGACCTGCTGGGCTGGTACCGCAGCCTGCCGGCCGAACGCCAGGCCGAGCTGCGCGCGGGCATCAGCCGCGAAAAGGAAGCCGAGATCCTCAAGGCCTGGCACTCGCGCCAGGCCTGAAAACAAAAAGGCCAGCCCGGGGGCTGGCCTTTTCAATTGCGGCGCGGAGCGTGGCTCAGCGAATCGAGCGCAGGCGGGCGGCGCGGCGACGGGCGCGGGCTTTCTTGTTCATGGCTGGGGGCCTTGGAGGTGAATTGGGCGTGCAGTGTCTCACATCCCCGGGGGTATAGTTGGCGAAGCCACCCGGGGAACCCGCCATGCGTCTCGCCATCACGCTGATCCTGCTGCTTTTCTCCGGGGTGGCCAGCGCCGCGCCGCGGTCCATCCCCGCGCTGGAAGCCGCCGATGCCGCCGCCGCGGCGGCCGACTACCAGCGCTACTGCGCCCTGTGCCACGGCGCCGACCGCGAGGGCCACGCCAACGACCACGCGCCCTCGCTGCGCTCGCAGTCGCTGATGCAGACCGGTTTTCCCTGGCTGATCCGCGAGGCCATCTCCTACGGTCGTCCCGGGACGCCGATGGGTGGCTACCTGGACGAAATCGGTGGTCCGATGAACATCGAGGAGATCGGGCGGCTGATGCTGTGGCTGCGCGAGCAGGCCGGCAGCCCCGAGCGCCTGCGCCTCGGTGCCGAGGCGGTGTCGGGTGATGTCGCGGCCGGCGCGGTGGTCTATGCCGACAATTGCGCCAGCTGCCACGGCGCCAACGGCGAGGGCGGCACCGGCACGGTCCTGGCCAACCCGGCGATGCTGGCCACTACGCCCGATCCCTTCCTGCGCTACGCCATCGAACACGGCCGCGACGGCACGCCCATGGTGGGCTTCGCCGGTACGCTCAGCGCCACCCAGATGGACGACGTCACCGCCTACCTGCGCAGCCGCGCCACCAGCCGGCCCGACGCGCCGGCGCCGGTGCAGCCGCCGTCGCTGGCCGAGGCGGTGATCAATCCGCAGGGCGCGGCGCCGGAGTTCGAGTTCATGAACGGGCACTACCTGTCGGCCGCCGAGCTCGACCGCCTGCTGCGCGAGAAGCGCCGCATGGTGCTGCTCGACACGCGCGTGCCGTCGATGTGGCAGATCGGCCACATCGAGGGCGCGGTGCCGCTGCCGTACTACACCGACGACGCCGCGCTGCTGGCGGCGCTGCCGCGCGACGGCACCTGGATCATCACGTACTGCGAGTGCCCGCGCGCCGCCGCCGATTCGGTCAACCGCTTCCTGCGCGAACAGGGCTTCGAGAACACGGCGGTGCTGTGGGAAGGTATCGGGGGTTGGGTGGCGCTGGGCTATCCGACGGTGACGGGCCGGGTCGAGGGGAGGGTTTCCGAATGAGCCATGCGTGGCTGGTGCTGGGTTTGCTGGTGTTCCTGGGCGGGCATTCGCTGCGCATCTTCGCGCCGGCGTGGCGCGACGCGCGGGTGGCGTCGATGGGCGAAGTTCCGTTCAAGGTGGTTTACAGCCTGGTCTCGATCGCCGGCTTCGTGCTGCTGGTCTGGGGCTATGCACAGGCGCGCAGCGGCGAACCCGTGCTGCTGTGGGTGCCGCCGCTGGGGCTTCGCCACGCGGTGAGCCTGCTCACGCTGCCGGCCTTCATCCTGCTGGTGGCGGCCTACGTGCCGGGCAACCACTTCAAGGCAAGGCTGGGCCACCCGATGCTGCTGGCGGTGAAACTCTGGGCGCTGGCGCACCTGCTGGTGAACGGCTGGCTGCACGGCGTGCTGCTGTTCGGCGGTTTCCTGCTCTGGGCCATCCTGGGCTTCCGCGCGGCGCGCCGGCGCGCACCGGCGCCGGGCGGCGGCCGCTGGCTGCCGACGCTCGTGAGCGTGGTGCTCGGTGCCGTGCTGTGGGCCGGCTTCGTCTTCCACCTGCACAAGCTGCTGATCGGCGTGGCGCCCTTCGGCTGAGCCGCGCTTGACCCGGGTCAGGGCCGTCATGGCCCGGCCCGGTCAGCATGGCCTCGTGGGCGCCGTGGGTGCGCCGTTGCGAGGCAGGGCATGGAATTCAAGGTGGAGCTGGGCGGCCGCGTGGCCGATCTCGGTGCGGTGCGCGAGGCGCTTTGCGCGGTGGATCCGGCGGCGCTGGCCGACCTCGACCCGCTCAATCCGGTGCTGAGGGTGTCGGCCAATCTCTCGAGCGGCGAGCTGCGGGCCTTGCTCGCGCGCGGCGGCATCGATGTCGCGACGGCGGCCATCCGCCCGCTGCCCTCGAACTGCTGCGGCGGCTGCGGCGGCTGATCGGGCCTGCCGCCGCGCTCAGGGCGTGGCGCTGGCGAGCTGGTTGCGGCCGGTGCGTTTGGCGCGGTAAAGCGCCTGGTCGGCGGCCTCGGTCCAGGCGCGCAGGCCACCGCCTTTCGGCGGACCGGCCAGGCCCAGGCTCAGCGTGAAGCGCAGGTCCGGATACGCCGGCAGCCTGCAGGCTGCCGCGGCCTGGCGCAGGGTTTCGGCGGTGCGCGTGGCGGCCGCCAGGTCCATCGGCAGCAGCACGGCGAATTCGTCGCCACCCAACCGGCCCGCGACCCGGCTGGGCGGCAGCTGCGTGTGAAGCAGCCCGGCCAGGGCGCGCAGCACGTCGTCGCCGGCGGCGTGGCCGAAGCGGTCGTTGATGGCCTTGAAGTGGTCCACGTCGAGCAGCACCAGCGTGGCCGGTTCGTCGTGGTGGCGGTGGCGTTCGAGCAGGCGCTCGGCCTGCGCCTTCCAGTGGCCGCGGCTGTCGAGGCCGGTGAGCTCGTCGCGCTGGGTCAGGGCCTCGAGCTGGCGGTTCTGCGTGTGCACGCGGTGGATCAGCCGGTGCAGGTTGGCGCTGACGGCCAGGGTGTGGATGGTCATCAGCGGCAGGCAGGCGGCGATGACGGCCGTGCGGCTGGGCAGGTCCACGACCCAGTCGTGCACGAAGCCGGAAACCACCAGCGCCAGCACCATGCCGGGCAGGGCGTGCAGCCACAGGCGAGGCACGCCGGAATTGACCTTGTCGGCGCTGACCACCGTCAGCAGCACGGCCGAAGGCAGCAGGTTGAAGTGCATCATCGGCACCAGGCTGCCGGCGAGGGCCGAGTCGACCATGAAATTGCGCGCCTCGGCCGCGTAGCCATCGGCGCTGCGCCGGGCCAGCCAGTAGGCCAGGTGCGGCCAGACAAAGCCGCTGGCGATCGTCCACGCCCACGCGCCCCAGCCGGCCTGCAGGTCGTGCAGCACCACCATCACCGGCAGCGCCGCCAGGCCCATGCCCAGCACGCGGAAGCGGTAGGTCATGCGCGGCAGGGATCGCGGGCGAGGCACCATCGCCCCATCAAAGCACACTCGGCGGGCGCGGGAAACGAGGCGATTTCGCAGCAGGCGCCGGGCGGACGGGCCGCCCGGCGCCCCGGATCAGCGCGGGATCTTGCGGTGCATGTAGCGATGCCCGTTGTTGGGCTGGAACTTCGAGCCGTGCGGGCCGGGCAGGGTGCGCTGGAGCGGGATGTGCGCCTTGGCCGAACGTTCGACCTGCGGGCCCTTGTGCACCTCGTGCGTCGCCGCCAGTGGTGCCGGGGGCGGTGCGGCGGGCTTGGCTGGCAGCGGTTCGGCCGCGCGGGGCCTGGCGACGACGGCCTTCTTCGCGACGGTCTTTTTCGCAGCGGCTTTCGTCGCGACTGCCTTTTTCGCGACGACTTTCTTCGTCGCGGTCTTTTTTGCCACGGACTTCTTCGCCACGACCTTTTTGGCCGTTGCCTTCTTCGCCACGGGCTTCTTTGCCACGGATTTCCTGGCGACGGTCTTCTTCGGCGCCGACTTCTTCCTGGCGACGGTCTTGCGTGCCGCGGTCTTCTTGGGCGCTGACTTTTTCGCGGCGGCTTTCTTCGCCGGGGCCTTCTTCTTCGCCACGACCTTGCGCGTGGCGGTCTTGCGGGCGTTACTGGCCATTCCAACCTCCGGGCTGCGGGGAAGCGGATGCACCGAGTTTATGCCAAATCCCCCCGCGAGGCGCGCGACTTGCCCCGCGGCCGTCATGGCCTATCATCACGATTCCCCCGGAAAACTGGATCCCTGTCGATGCGCGCAAGCCCGCTCCTGATCCTGGCCCTGGCGACCGCCACGCTGGCTTCGCCTGCCGCGGCCAACGTCTACAAGTGCACCATCAACGGCGAGGTCCGCTACCAGGACGGTCCCTGTCCCGGCAGCGACGGCCAGAAGCCCCATGTCGAGATAAAGCGCGATCCCGTTCCCGCGCCCCAGCCCGCGGCCGACGCGCCGGGCATCGCCCCGGCCGCCCCCGCGCAGGCGCCGGAGGAAGGCTCCGCCGCTTCGTCGGTGGCGCCGGCCGACCCGCAGGCCGGAACGATGGGCGGCGAAGCCACCCCCGCCCAGCTGCGCGCCGCCTTCGAGGCCCGCGCCGCCGCGCGCGAAGCCGCGCCGGTGCCGCCGCCGGCCGCGGACGGGCCGCCCGACCGGCTCAACGAGCTGCAGGCGCTGATCACCCAGGCCCAGCTCGCGCACCGGCAGCTGGTCAGCGAGCAGAACGAGGCCCTGCTCAAGCTGCGCGAGCAGTTCCAGGGCCGCGAAGACAGCGAAGAAGCCGTGTCCGCGATCCGCGGGGCCGAGTTCGACTGGCGCCAGCGCCGGTTGCAGGCCGCCGACCGCGAGCGCTCCCTGCAGGCCGAGATGTCGCGCCTTTGCCCGAACGGAGTGCTCAGCACGCGGGGGCGCCTGGAGTGCCGCTGAGCGTCCCGCGCCGCTGGCTGTTCGCCCTCGCCCTGGCGGCGTCGGCGGCGTCGGCGCAGGACGCCGTGCGGGTCGGGGGCGACCCGCACTATCCGCCCCATCATTACCTCGGCGCCGACGGCAAGCCGCAGGGCTTTGACATCGCGGTGCTCGACGCCGTCGCCGACGCCGAGGGGCTTTCGCTGTCCGTGGAGTTCGGCGAATGGTCGGGCGTGCTCGACCGGCTCGAGCGCGGCGAGCTGGACCTGGTGCCGATGTTCATCTCCGACGACCGGCGCCAGCGTTTCCTGTTCAGCCGCCCGGTGATGCGCCGGCACCACGTGCTCTACGGCCGCGGCGGCGAGCGCATCACCGACGTGCAGCAGCTCGCCGGCCGGCGCGTGGCGGTGCAGTTCGGTGGCATGGCCTGGGAATGGATGGTCAATTCCGGCGCCGACGCCGTGCTGCGGCCGGTGAACGAAGAATCGCTGGTGCTGGTGGAAGTGGTTCGCGGCGATGCCGACTTCGCCCTGCTGCCCGAGGACATCGGGCGCCATGCACTGGTGGCGCAGCGGCTGGAGGGCATCGAGGTGGTCGGCCCGCCCTGGCTCGAGCTCGACTACGCCTTCGGCATCAACCCCGCGCGCCCGGACCTGGTGGAGCGCATCGACGCCGGCCTCGGCAAGCTCGAGCGCGACGGCCAGCTCGAGGCGCTGCGCCGCCAGTGGCTCGAGCCGCGGGCCGTTGCCGATTCGCGCGCCTGGTCGGTCTGGTGGCTGCTGCCCATCGCCGTGGTGCTCTCGGGCGTGCTGGTCTTCCTCGTCATCGAAAGGCGTTCACACCGGCCCCCGGCCTGAGCCCGCGGCTGGCCGGCCCGGGCGCGCAGGTGCGTAAGGCAGGAAGAGGCGCCCGCCCAGCGGCGCCCGGAGAAGCCGGCATGCCGCGTTCCCCCTGGCTCCTGCTCCTGCTCGCCCCGGCGTTCGCGCTGGGGCTGGCCGGCTGCGCGGCCGAAGGGGCGGGCAGCGCGGGGCCTGCCGCCCAGGCGCCGGCCACCGGGTCGGCGGGCGAATCGGGCACGGGCAGCAACCGCGTCGGCTTCCGGGTCGACGGCCAGGCCTTCGCTTTCCGCACGCCGCAGGTGCGCCATGTGCGCAGCCGGGCTGCCGAGGGCCTGGTGGCCGAGAGCTTCGAACTGGCCAGCGGCGACCAGAGCCTCTACGCGCGGCTGGTGCTGCTGGTACCCGCCGGCCAGGCGGACCTCACCGGCAGCTATCGCGCCGTCTCCCTCGACAAGGACGCCGGCGAGGCCGGCGTGGGCGAGCTGCTGCTGGCGGAGGAGACCGACCCGGCGCGTGGCCGCCGGATGTTCCCCAGCGGCGCCGGCCGCATCGAGGTCGAGCAGCGCGAGGGCTATTTCACCGTGCGCTTCGAGGTCACCGGCGACGGCCTGTTCCGTGAAGAAGACGCGGCCCCGGTGACCGGCGAGATGGCCTTTTACGCGCCGTCCTGAGGCTTTGCCCGGAACTGTGATCCGGCGCTTGGGCGAGGGCGGCGGCATGGGGTAACGTGGGGCGGTCAGGCGAGGGACGGGGGAGCGATGGGCGGCGAGTCGGCGGCGAAAGCCCGCATCCTGGTGGTTGACGACTCCAAGTTGATGCGCAAGGCGGCGACGAAGATGCTCGGGGACGAGTTCGACGTTGTCACCGCCGACGACGGCGTGGACGCCTGGGAGCAGCTGGGCCGCGACGCAAGCATCCAGGTCGTCTTCACCGACCTCAACATGCCGCGCATGGATGGTTACGAGCTGCTGCGCCAGGTGCGCGGCGCCAGCGACGGCGGCGTGGCCGGGCTGCCCCTCATCGTCGTCACCGGCGCCGAAAACGACGAAGCGGCGCGCATGAAGGCGCTGGACATGGGCGCCACCGACTTCATCACCAAGCCCTTCACCACCTCCGACCTGGTGGCGCGCGCCCGCGCGCACTCGACCTACCAGCGCGTCACCCGCCAGCTGCAGTCGCAGGTGCAGGTGGACGCGCTCACCGGCCTGGCCAACAAGGCCGGCTTCCTCGACCGCCTGCGCCAGGACATCGCCTACGCCAGCCGGCACCAGCAGCCGTTGTGCCTGGTGCGGCTGGAGGTGGAGGACTTCCACCGCTTCTTCCTGCACAACGGCCGCGAGGTGGCCGAGGGCCTGGTGCTGCAGATCGCACGGCTGCTGCGCGGCCGCATCCGCAAGGAAGACACCGGCGGCCGCGTGGCGCTGGGCAGCTTCGCGCTCTCGCTGCCGGGCGGCCAGCCCGAGGGCATCGCGGCGATGGTCGCGAGGATCCAGGCCGAGGTCACCGCCAATCCGCCGCTGCACGAGGGCGAGCCGGTGGCGGTGAAGCTGCACGCCGCCGTGCTCAGCCCGCTCACCGACGGCGTTCTCACGCCCGAGGAGGCGATGGACGCCTGCCAGGCGCGCCTGGACGTGGCGCGCGAGTCGGGCGCGGCGGTGCTGGTGCCGCCGCCTGCGGTGGTCGCGCCGGTGGCCGCGACCGAGCCGGAAGTTGCGCAGGCCGAAGCGCCCGAGGAGGCCGCCGCGCCCGCGGTTCCGTCGGTAGCGCCCGCGCCGCCCGTGAGCGTCGACGCCGCGCTCGAAGCGCTCAAGGCCGGCCGCGGCAGCGAGCTGGCGCCGCAGTTGCCGGCGCTGGTCGTGCGCATCCTGCCGCTGCTGCGCCTGCTCGGGCCGCGCCAGCGCGCCCAGCTGATCGAATTTCTCCAGAAGTAGGCCCACGCCCCCCGATGATGCTTGCCACCTTGCTGCCGGCGCTGCTGGCCACCGCTTCGGCCAACGCGCCGACCTTGCCGCCGCTGGTTCCGCTTCGCGAACGTGCGGCGGTCGAGAACGAAATCCTCGAGCAGCGCCTGCAGCAGCTGCTGCCGCCGCTGATGGCCGAAGCCGGGCTGGACATGTGGCTGGTGCTCTCGCGCGAATACGCCGAGGACCCGGTCTACTTCACCCTGGTGCCGCAGCCGACGTTCGCGGCGCGCCGCACCACGCTGCTGGTGTTCCACCGCCGCGCCGACGGCAGCGTCGAGCGGCTGGCGGTGAACCGCTATCCGCTGGGCGGGCCCTACGCCTCGGCCTGGTCGGGCGGCGACCTCGAGGCGCAGTGGCAGGCGCTGGGCGAGTTGATCGTCGCGCGCGATCCCCGGCGCATCGGCATCAATGTCTCGCGCGACTGGGCCCTGGCCGACGGCCTGAGCCACGGCCTGCAGCAGCGCCTGCGCGCGGTGCTGCCCGAGGCCTACCAGGCGCGCCTGGTGCCGGCCGAGCAGCTGGTGGTGCGCTGGAGCGAGACGCGCACGCCGGCCGAAGCGCCGCACCACGCGGCGGCCATGGCCACCGCGCGCGCCGTCATCGCCGAGGCTTTCTCCAACCGCGTGATCACGCCGGGCGAGACCACCACCGACGACGTGGCCTGGTACATCCGCCAGCGCTTCGAGTCGCTGAACCTGCCGGTGTGGTTCCAGCCCGACGTCAACCGCCAGCGCGCCGGCGACGACTGCACGCGCGAGAGCACCTTCTGCGGGGGGCAGGGCGTGATCGAGCGCGGCGACGTGCTGCACACGGACGTGGGCGTGTGTTACCTCAAGCTGTGCACCGATACGCAGGAGATGGGCTACGTGCTGCGCGAGGGCGAAGCGGAGGTGCCCCGCTCGCTGCGTGAGGCGCTGGCCGCCGGCAACCGCTGGCAGGACCTGCACACGGGCGAGTTCCGCGCCGGCCGCACCGGCGACGAAATCCTGGCCGCCACCCGCGCGGCCGCCGCGGCCGAGGGCCTGGTGTCGAGCACCTACAGCCACCCGCTGGGTTTCCGCGGCCACGCCGCCGGCCTGTCGGTGGGCATGTGGGACAACCAGGAAGGACCGGTGCCGGGCGGCGGCAGCTGGCCGCTCAACGAGTCCACGGGCTACGCCATCGAGGGCAACGTGCTGGCGCCGGTGCCCGAGTGGGGCGACACCTGGGTGCAGGTCAAGCTCGAGCAGGGCGCCTGGTTCGAGGGCGGCGCGGTGCGTTATCCGGCAGGGAGGCAGGTGCAATGGCACGTGGTGGAGTGATGCGGCGCCTGGCGGTGCTGGCCCTGGCGCTGTGCCTTTCCGGCACGGCGCTGGCGCGCGATTTCCTGGTCAAGCCGGGCGAAGTGCCGGAGCTGCGGCCCGACGAGGGCTTCGTGCTGGTGGCCGTGGACACCGACGTGGACCTGCGTTCGATCAGCGTGCTCAGCACGACGCGCCTGTTCACCGGCGAGCGCATGCGCGGCATCAAGAAGGGGCAGAACTGGGGCCTGTACGTGATGCCGGCCGGCAGCTATCGCTGGGACAACGTGCGCACCCAGTGGATCCGCTGGGTGGTGCGGGACGACAAGGAATTCAGCTTCGTCTCGCGCGCCGGCGAAATCACCTACGCCGGTGACCTGGTCTACAAGCACATGCAGCGCATCCACGTGGCCAACCGCGGCCTGGCGGCGCTGGACTGGCTCGAGCGCGAGCACCCGCAGATCGCGGCGCGCCATCGCCTCGGCTATTCCGGCCACTACCCGGATCCGTTCCCGGACTTCTACCTCGCCGAACGCGAAGGCAAGGACGGCAAGCCGTCCGAGTGGGACCGTACGCTCGCGGCGCCGGAGCCGGGCGAACTGCCGGTCGACCCCAGGCTGCTCTGGCGCAGCGCGCGGGTGCAGGCGGTGGCGATGTCGCCCGACGGGCACCGCGTGGTGGCGGCCGTGCGCGAGGAGCGGCCGCCGAACGAGGCCGAAAAGGCCAAGCGCATCAAGTATGCCGGCGACGAGTCCAAGGCCGACCTGGCCCGGCCGGTCGCGGACTGGACGCTCGAGCTCTACGACATGCAGGCGGGCCGGGCGATCCGGCTGGCGGAAAGCAACGGGCCGGTCTCGGGGCTGGTCTGGCTCGACGAGCGGACGCTGGCGGCCTACATCACGGTGAACGTGCTGGTGCCGCCGGTGCTGTACATCATGCGCGACGCCGGCGAGGGCAAGTGGGACGTCGCGAGCGTGCCGCGCGTCGGCCGCATGGTGGACGCGCTGGCGGGCGATCCGGGGCACATCCTGTTCGCCAGCGTGGCCTCCAACGGCAAGAACGCGGTGCATCGCATCGACGTGCGCAGCCAGCAGGTGCTGCGCGCGGCGAAGTTCCCGTTCCGCGAACGGCTCAACATCGGCCTGGAAAACGACGTGGCCTGGTACACCGACGCCTCGGGCCGGATCCGCGCGGCCCTGGTCGAGCGCGAGGAGGGCACGGTGCTGGTGCACGGCGGCGACGGCGCCTACCGCGACGTGATGGCGCTCGACGACCCGGAAGGCTTCAGGCCGATGCTGGTGTCGGGCGACGGCAGCCTCATCTACGGCACCCTCGAGAAGGATCGCGGGCAGCGCGACCTGGTCGAGCTCGACCCGGCCACCGCCCGGGTCACGCGCACCGTTTTCAGCAAACCGGGCGTGGACATCGAGGCGCCGCTGTTCGCTTCCGACCACCGCCTGGTCGGCGTGCGCTATTACGAGGCCGGCCAGCTGGTGAGCGAATACTTCGACGCCGACCGCGCCAGCGTGGCGGCCTCGCTGCAGCGTGCCTTCCCCGACCGCACCGTGCTCACGCTCGGCCGCAGCCTCGACGGGCAGAGGGTGCTGCTGGCGGTGGACGGCAGCGACCAGCCCGCGCAGCTGTTCCACTACGACCGCGGCGCCTCGCGCGTCCAGCTGGTGGACGAATCGGCGCCGTGGCTGGCCGAGATGGCGATGGCGCCCTCGATCCCGATGAAGGTGCGCAGCCGCGACGGGCTCGAGGTCGAGGCCTTCCTCACCCTGCCGGCCGGCACGGGCCGGCGGCCGCTGGTGGTGATGCCGCATGGCGGACCGATCGGCGTGGCCGACCGGCGCCACTTCACGCCCGAGGTGCAGCTGCTGGCCTCGCTGGGCTACGCGGTGCTGCAGGTCAATTTCCGCGGTTCGGAAGGTTACGGCCGCGCGTTCCAGGAGGCCGGCCACCGCAGCCAGGGCCGGGGCATCGAGGACGACATCGACGCGGCCATCGATGCCGCGCTGGCGGCGCATCCGCTCGACGCCTCGCGCATGTGCGTGGTGGGCGCCAGCTACGGCGGCTATTCGGCGCTGTTCTCCGCGGTGCGCTGGCCGGGGCGTTTTCGCTGCGTGGCCTCGATCGCCGGCGTCAGCGACCGCATGCTGTTCTTCACCGCCAGCGACTCGGGCCGCGACGAAAAGGTGCGCGAGGCGATGGAGCGCATGATCGGCGACCCGCATACCGACCAGGCGCTGATGCGCGAGACCTCGCCCCTGTTCCGCTACACCGAGGTGCAGACGCCGGTGCTGCTGGTGCACGGCACCGCCGACCTGCGCGTGGACTACGAGCACACCCGCCGGCTGGTGCGCATGCTGGGCATGGCCGGGCGTCCGCCGGCGCTGATGACCCTCGAGGACCAGGGGCATTCGCTCGAAGGCGAGGAACTCAATGCGAAGGTGTGGGGCAGCGTCGCTGCCTTCCTGCGCCAGCACCTGGGCGCGCCGGCCACGTCGCCGGCGCCCTGATCAGGCGGTTTGCGGGCCGGGGCCGCGCAGCCGGCCCCAGGCTTTCACCGCCAGCACGATCACGATGCCGGCCAGGATGCCGGCCACGGCGTCGGCCAGCATGGACACCAGCGTGCCCACGCCGCCGGCCGGCACGATGGCCTGCACCAGGTGGTGCAGCACCGGGATCGAGTGGGTGAGGATGCCGCCGCCGACCAGGAACATGGCCGCGGTGCCGGCCACCGAGAGGAACTTCATCAGCCAGGGCGCGCTGTAGAGGATGCCGCGGCCGAAGGCGCGCAGGGCGCGGTCGAAGCCGCCGTCGCCGCGGCGCTGGCTCAGGCCCAGGCCGGCGTCGTCGAGCTTCACGATGCCCGCGACCAGGCCATAGACGCCCACGGTCATCAGCAGCGCGATGGCCACCAGCACGCCGACCTGGCGGCTGAAGTCCTGGCCGGCCACGGTGCCCAGCGTGATCACGATGATTTCGGCCGAGAGGATGAAATCGGTGCGGATGGCGCCGCGGATCTTCTGCTTCTCGTGCGCCACCATGTCCACCGACTCGTCGGCCGCGGCCTCGAGCAGTTCGGCCACCCGCGCCTCCTGTTCCTCGGGCGCGTGCAGGAACTTGTGCGCGAGTTTCTCCACGCCCTCGAAACACAGGAAGGCGCCGCCGATGATCATCAGCGTGGTGATGATGGGCAGGTCCCAGCCGCGCGTGCGCAGCCAGGCCTCGAAGGCGGCGATGGCAAGCGCGCCGGGCACGAGGATGGCCTTGTTGACGAAGGAACCCTTGGCCACCGCCCAGACCACCGGCAGTTCGCGGTCGGGCTTCACGCCGGTCACCTGCTGGGCATTGAGCGCCAGGTCGTCGCCGAGCACGCCGGCGGTCTTGCGGGTGGCCACCTTGGTCATCACCGCCACGTCGTCGAGCAGGGTGGCGATGTCGTCGATCAGGGCGAGCAGGCTGGAGGCCATGGGGCGGTCCGGGTTGGGCGGTGCGCGATTCTGGCACCGGCGGGCCGCCGAAGGGGAGGGCTGGCCCGCCGGGCGGCGGCGGGCGCGGTGCGGGGGCCGCTTAGACTGTGCGCCATGCCTTACCGGAGTGCCCGTCGATGCGCCTGATCCTTGCCGCCTGTGTGATGGTCCTCGTCCTCGGGGCCTGCTCGCGCGACAGCGCACCCGAAGCGCCGGCACCCCTGGCCCTGGGGCCGGCCGAGCAGGCCGAACTCGAGGCACTGCAGGCGCTGGCGGCCCAGGTGGAGGCGGACGCCGCGGAGGTTGCCGGCTTCGAGGTACTGCAGGCCCGCTACGCCTGGGAGGCCGACCCGCGCACGGGCAACCTGCAGCCCACCGTGCACCTGGCGCTGGCCAACGGCACGGCGCTGACGGTCGTGCAGCTGTCCGTGCAGGCGGATTTCGTCCGTCCCGGTGAGCCCGGGCCCTGGCATGCGCAGGAGTTCCACATGCCCCTGGTCGGCGGCCTGTCGCCCGGCGCCGGCTCGGCGGTGCGCATGCTGCCCACGGCCGACAGCGACTGGGCCCTGAAGGCGCCGCCCCCGGAAGTGGAGGTCATCGCCCGCGTGGTGCCGGTGGCGCTGCAGACGGCCGACGGCCGCAAGCTGCTGACCGCCCACGCCTTCGGGCCGGCCCGGCAGGCGCGCCTGGCCAGGCTGCAGGGCGGCCAGCCCTGAGCCCCGAACCTTGCGATGCCGCGACGGCGACGGCCTAATGACGCCGTGCGCCCTTCGGAACCCGCCATGAAATCCTCCTTGCCCGGCCTGCTGGCCATCCTCCTGGCCGCCTGCCTGCCGGCCCGCGCCGCCGTGCTCGAAGCCACGCCCTCGGGCTTCACGCTGGAGAACCAGCAGGACGTGCCGGTGGACGCGGACACGGCCTGGAAGGCCCTGGTGCAGGACGTCGGCCAGTGGTGGCCGTCCGACCACACCTGGTGGGGCGACAGCGCCCGGCTTTCGATCGATCCGCGCGCCGGGGGCTGCTTTTGCGAGGTCAACGGCGGGCAGCAGGCACGGCATCTCGAGGTCGTGTTCGTCGATCCGGGCCGCACCCTGCGCATGAGCGGTGGCCTGGGCCCGCTGCAGGGCATGGGCCTGCAGGGCGTGCTCGAGTTCCGCCTGGCGCCGCTGGAGTCCGGCGGCACGCGCATCACCCTGTGGTATCGCGTCGGTGGCTACACGCCCGACGACCTGTCGGCCTTCGCGCCCATCGTCGACCGGGTGCAGGGCCTGCAGCTCGGCGGACTGGCCGCGCACCTGCGCGGCGACGGGGAGGGCTGAGCATGGCGGTGCTGCTGCTCAACCTGCGCGACGTGCCGGCCGACGAGGCCGAGGAAGTGCGTGCGCTGCTCGATGCCGAGGGCATCGAATGGTACGAAACCAAGCCCAGCCTCTGGGGCATTTCCGGCGGCGGCCTGTGGGCGGCCGACGACGAGCAGGCCGGACACGCGCGCGAGCGCCTGGCCCGCTACCAGGAAGAACGCACGCGCCGCATGCGCGCCGAGCGCGAGCGTGACGAGGCCGAGGGCCGCGCGCCCAGCGCCTGGGCGGCCTTCCGCGAGCGTCCGCTGCAGTCCTTCGCCACGGTGCTGGGCATCGTGATGATGCTGGCCGTGGCCACGCTACCGTTCCTGCTGTTCGGGCGATGAGCGCGGGCCGCTCGCGCCACTGGCTGCACTACACGCCGGCGCCGCTGCGCGTGCCGCTGGCGGCCGTGCTGTTCCTGCTCAACACCGGCGTGTTTGGCCCGCTGCTGATCGTCGCGGCGCTGCTCAAGCTGCTGTTGCCCGTGCCGGCGCTGCGGCGCGGCTTCGACTGGCTGTTGCCCAGGATCGCCGAGGCCTGGATCGGCGTGAACAGCGCGATGATCAACGCCTTCACCGGCACGCATTTCGTGGTCGAGGGGCTGGAGGGCCTGCGCCCGGACGGCCGCTACCTGGTGCTGGCCAACCACCGCAGCTGGGTGGACATCCCCGTGCTGCAGAAGGTGTTCAACCGCCGCATCCCGCTGCTGCGCTTTTTCCTCAAGCGCCAGCTGATCTGGGTGCCGGTGCTGGGCCTGTGCTGGTGGGCGCTGGATTTCCCTTTCATGCAGCGCGCCACCAAGAGCCAGCTGGCCAAGCGCCCCGAGCTCGCCGGCCGCGACATGGAAGCCACGCGCAAGGCCTGCGAGAAGTTCCGCAAGGTGCCGGCCTCGGTGATGAACTTCGTCGAGGGCACGCGTTTCACCCCGGCCAAGCAGCAGGCGCAGGGGGGCGGCTACCGGCACCTGCTGAGGCCGCGCGCCGGTGGCGTGGCCTTCGTGTTCGGGGCCATGGGCGACGTGCTCGACGGCGTGCTCGACGTGACGGTGCATTACGACCGCGCCCAGCCCAGCCTGGCCGACCTGTTCGCCGACCGTATCGGCACCGTGCGCGTGCACGTGCGCGAGCTGCCGGTGCCGGAAGGCTTCGCCGGCGCCGACTACGAGGCCGACCGCGAGTTCCGCAAGCAGTTCCAGGCCTGGCTCAACGCGCTCTGGGCCGACAAGGACGCGCGGCTGGCGGAGTGGGAAGACGCGCGCTGAGGCGCGTCGCCCTCAGAGCTCGCGCGCGGCGAAGGTGTCGCAGCGCGCGGCGTCGCCGCTTTCGAAGCCGATGCGGAACCAGCGCACGCGCTGCTCGGCACTGCCGTGGGTGAACGAATCGGGCACCACCTGGCCCTGCGACTGCCGCTGCAGGGTGTCGTCGCCGATGGCCGAGGCCGTGTTGAGCGCCTCCTCGAGGTCGCCGGGTTCGAGCCAGGCGTGGCGCTTTTGCGCATGGTGCGCCCACAGGCCGGCGTAGCAGTCGGCCTGCAGCTCCTGGCGCACCAGCGGGCCCTCGGCGCCCTCGACGTTGCCGCCGCGGCGGCGGATGTCGTTCACGCGCTGGGTCACGCCGGTGAGCGTCTGCACGTGGTGGCCCACCTCGTGGGCGATGACGTAGGCCTCGGCGAAGTCGCCGCCGCCGCCCAGGCGCCGCTCCATCTGCTCGAAGAAACTCAGGTCGATGTACACCTGCTGGTCGGCCGGGCAGTAGAACGGGCCGACCGCGGCGCTGGCGCCGCCGCAGGCCGACTGCACCTGGCCGCTGAAGAGCACCAGCGTGGCCGGCGTGTAGCGGCTGCCGCTGGCGGCGAACACCGCGCTCCAGACGTCCTCGGTTTCGCCCAGGATCGAGGCCACGAACTGCAAGGCTTCGTCGTCCGCCGGTGGCGCCTGCGCCGGGCCCGATGGGCCGGCCGGCATCTGCTGTTGCACCTGCGCCACCAGGCCCAGCAGCTCCATCGGGCTCTTGCCCATCAGCAGGCCGATCACCACGACGATGGCCACGCCACCGAGGCCGAGCTTCATCCCGCCGCCGCCACCTCCGCGGCCCCGGCGGTCATCGACGTTGCTGGAGCGACGTGCACTGCGCCATTTCATGGGGCGGCCTCCGCGGGGGGGCTGCCGCCGATTGTTGCCTAATCGGCCGGCGGCGGCGAGGGGGCGGTTTCGCGCAGGGCGGCGAGGAGGCGCTGGCTGGCGCGGCCGTCGGGCGTCCAGCCCAGGCGCGCCTGTTCGGCGGCGATGGCTTCGCGGCTGAGCTTGCCGATCATGCCGTCCACCGCGCCGATGGCGTGGCCGCGGGCCAGCAGCAGGGTCTGCAGCTCGCGGCGCTCGAGCCGCGACAGGCCCGGGTCGTCGGTGGGCCAGCGCGCCTGCAGGCCGGCGCCGCCGCGCAGGCGGTCGGCCAGCAGGGAAATCGCCAGCGCATAACTTTCGGCGGCGTTGTAGCTGAAGATCGCGTCGTAGTTGCGGAACACCAGGAAGGCCGGGCCCTCGCGCCCGGCGGGCAGCAGCAGGGCCGCGTTGCGCTCGTCGGCGGGCAGGGCGCCGCCGTCGCTGCGCACGATGCCGCGGGCGCGCCACTGCGACAGCGGGCGGCGCTGGGTGCGACCGTTCACCGACGCGTCGAAGCCCGGTGGCAGCGTCACTTCGTAGCCCCAGGGCTGGCCGGTGCGCCAGCCGGCCTGGCGCAGGTAGTTGGCGGTGGAGGCCAGCGCGTCGGGAATCGAGCCGACCAGGTCGCGGCGGCCGTCGCCGTCGCCGTCCACGGCGATGCGCGCATAGGTGGAGGGCATGAACTGGGTGTGGCCGAAGGCGCCCGCCCAGGAGCCCACCAGGCCCTCGGCGCGCAGGTCGCCGGCCTGGATGAGCTTGAGCAGCGCGAACAGTTCGCCGCGGAAGAAGGGCTGGCGGCGCCCGGCGCAGGAAAGCGTGGCCAGCGAGCCCAGCAGCGGCTTGCTGCCGAAGGTGCGCCCGTAGTCGCTCTCCACGCCCCAGACGGCGACCACGGTGGCGGCATCGACGCCGTGCTTCCCGGCGATCGATTCAAGCAAGGCCGCGTGTTCCTGCAGCCGGGCCTGGCCGTCGGCCACGCGCTGCTCGTCCACCAGGCCGGCCAGGTAGTCCCAGATGGGCGTGCGGAACTCGGGCTGGTAGTCGAGTGCCTCGAGCACCGACGGGTCCCAGGCCAGGGACCGGGTGTGCTCGCGGAAGACCTCGCTGCGCACGCCGGCGGCGCGGGCGGCGGGTTCGAGGCGGTCGAGGCAGGCACCAAGCTCGGCGCTGGCGAGGGCGGCGGGGCTGGCCAGGGCCAGCAGCAGGGGCAGGGCGGGGGTCGGGCGCATGGCGGCACTTTGCCACCGTCGGACTGAATCGTCGCCGGGCCATGGCGTTATGCTTCGGGCCAGTCCCCCGGCCCGGAGCCCGCCATGCGCCATTGCCTGCCGTCCACATTCGTCCTGACCGCGCTGCTCGCCACCAGCGCGCCGCTGCCGGCCAGCGAGGCCGGTGCGGCCGATCGTGCCTTCGCCGAGCGCGTGGCGGCCTGCGAGGCGGCCAGCCACCAGTCGCCGCATCCGTTCATGCGCGACTTCGCCATCGAGCACGCCGTCACTGGCGAAACGGACGGAACCTGCGGCTACACCCAGTCCATGCCCGGCGGCATGCGCATGGAGTGTGCGCTCAGCGAGGCCGGCCGCGACGGCCTGGCCGCCGAGTTCCGCGAGATGGCCGAAGGCCGCATGAGCGGTTCGAGCCAGGAGAAGAAGGCCTGGACCGGAGAGTGCGAGATCGTCACCGCCGACGGGAAGCGCCTCAAGGTCGGTCCGGCCTGAGGCCGGTCGGGAAAGGATGCCCATGGAACTGAGCCTCACGATCGCGATCATCGTCGTCACCGCCGCCGTGTCCTGGGCGGGGTTCAGCAACGAGCCGCTGCTGCAGCGCCTGCTGCTGTGGCCGCCGGCGGTGTCGCGCCGCCGCCAGTACGAGCGTTTCGTCACCTACGGCCTGGTGCATGGCGACTTCATGCACCTGCTGTTCAACATGGTCACGCTGTTCTTCTTCGGCCGGCAGATGGAGCAGTTCTACGGCCAGTACCTCGGGCCCTGGGGCTTCCTGGGCTTCTACGTTTCCGCCCTGGTGGTGTCGGCGCTGCCGAGCTACCTGCGCCACCGCCACGACCCCAACTACGCCACGCTCGGCGCCTCCGGCGCGGTGTCGGCGGTGCTGTTCGCCTTCGTGCTGCTGCAGCCCTGGTCGACGATCTACGTGTACGTGATCCCGGTGCCGGCGATCATCTTCGCCGTGCTCTACACCGGCTATTCGGTCTACATGAACCACCGGCAGGCCGACCGGGTGAACCACAGTGCGCACCTGGCTGGTGCGGCCTACGGCGTGCTCTTCACGGCGCTGATGGAGCCGCGGGTGCCGGCGCACTTCCTGCAGAGCCTGATGTCCCCCTGAGCCTGGGCTCCAGCGCGGCGTGCGAGAATGCCGCATGACCGATTTCGCCCGGCTTCCCCTTTCCCCGGCCTTGCTCGAGGCCGTGGCCTCGCTTGAGTACACCGCCATGACCCCGGTGCAGGCCGCCAGCCTGCCGCCGATGCTGGCCGGCCGCGACGTCACCGCCCAGGCCCGCACCGGCAGCGGCAAGACCGCCGCCTTCGGCCTGGCGCTGCTCTCGCGCGTGGATCCCGCCGCCGCCGGCGTGCAGGTCCTGGTGCTTTGCCCGACCCGCGAACTGGCCGACCAGGTGGCGCGCGAACTGCGCCGCCTGGGCCGCCTGATGCCCAACCTGAAGGTTTCGGTGTTCTGCGGCGGCGTGCCGCTGCGCCCGCACCTGGCTTCGCTGGCGCACCCGCCGGCGGTGGTGGTGGGCACGCCCGGCCGCATCCAGGAATTGATGGACGAAGGTGCGCTCACGCTCGATCCGCTGCGCGTGGCCGTGCTCGACGAGGCCGACCGCATGCTCGACATGGGGTTCGCCGATGCCATCGCCGGCATCCTGGGCCAGGCGCCGGCGGCGCGGCAGACGCTGCTGTTCTCGGCCACCTTCCCCGAGGGCATCGCGGCCCTTGGCGCGCGATTCCAGCGCGATCCCGAGCGCATCACCGTCGAGCACGAGGGCGAGGCGATCGAGCAGCGTTTCTACGAAGTCGAGCCGCCGCGCAAGGCCGACGCCATCGCGCTGCTGCTGGGCGACCTGGCGCCGGCCTCGGCGCTGGTGTTCTGCAACACCCGGCGCGACGTGGCGCAGCTGTGCGACGAACTGCAGCAGCGCGGCTTCGCCGCCCTGGCCCTGCACGGCGACCTCGAACAGCGCGACCGCGACGAGGTGCTGGTGCAGTTCGCCAACGGCAGCTGCAGCGTGCTGGTGGCCACCGACGTGGCGGCCCGCGGCATCGACATCGCCGGCCTGCCGGTGGTGCTCAGCCACGGCCTGGCCAGCGATGCCGACATCCACACCCACCGCATCGGCCGCACCGGCCGGGCGGGGCAGCCGGGCCTGGCGCTGTCGCTGGTGTCGAACGAGGAACGGCGCCGGATCATCGGCATCGAAGAGAAGATGGGGCAGGCGGCGCGCTTCGAGCGCATCGACCTCTCGCGTCGCGCCGCGCGGCCGAAAGCGCCGGCGATGCAGACGGTGGTGATCGACGCCGGACGCCAGGACAAGCTGCGTCCGGGCGACGTGGTCGGCGCCCTCACCGGCGCCGGCGGGCTGGACGCCGCGGCGATCGGCAAGATCGCCGGCTTCGCGAGCCGGACCTACGTGGCCATCGAGCGCAGCCAGGTCCAGAAGGCCATGGACAGGCTGCGCACGGGCAAGGTCAAGGGCCGCAGCTTCCGGATCCGGAAGCTGGGCTGATGGCGGTGCCGGGGCCGGGCGCGGGCGCGCCGGGTGCAGCGGCTTTCCCGGGGCAGGCCCATGGCCTCAGCGCCAGGGGCGGGCGCCGGCGGACGCGACGGCCGGCTCGCGCGACTCGCGACGGCGGCGGATCTCGGCGTCGAGGCGGCGGTATTCCGGGGTGCCGATCTCGCCGGCCATGACCAGCTCCCAAAGCTGGATGGCCAGTTCGTCGTCGAGGACCTGCTTGCGGGGGAAGGGAATGACGATGCCCATGGGGCGACTCCTGGTGGCGGGGGACGGTGGCTTGCACCCCAAGCGCTGCATATTCCGTGCCAAGCCAGGAACGGCATTCGCCCTGATTCGGTCCAACGCGGACGGATTGTGACGCAGGCCACAAAACCGTGCCGGCCAACCCCAAGATCTTCGGTCTGCGTCACGGCCGGGGCACAAATGTGGCCCGGCGGCGCGGCGGGTGACTTGCCGGCCCCGGCATGCCAGCATTCGCGCCACTTCTGACGCGGCGCGGCACCCCGATGAGAGTCAACAAGCACATCGCCGAGACCGGCCATTGCTCCCGCCGCGAGGCCGACCGGCTGGTGGCCGAGGGCCGGGTGAGCGTGAACGGCCAGCGCGCCGGCATCGGCACCCAGGTGGCCGAGGGCGACGTGGTGGAGGTCGACGGCCAGCCGCTGCGCCGCCGCGAGGCCAGGCCCGGCGCGCGCCGCCACGTCTACATCCTGCTCAACAAGCCGGTGGGCATCACCTGCACCACCGACACCACGGTCAGCGGCAACATCGTCGATTTCGTCGGCCACCAGCAGCGCATCTTCCCGATCGGCCGGCTCGACAAGGATTCCGAAGGCCTGATCCTGCTCACCAGCAACGGTGACATCGTCAACAAGATCCTGCGCGCCGAGGAGAAGAAGGAGAAGGAGTACCTGGTGGCGGTGAACAAGCCGGTCACCGAGGAGTTCCTGCGCGGCATGGCCCGCGGCGTGCGCATCCACGACCAGATGACCCTGCCTTGCCGCACGCGCCGCATTGCCAAGTTCGGCTTCGGCATCGTGCTCACCCAGGGGCTGAACCGGCAGATCCGCCTGATGGCCGCGGCCTTCGGCTACCGCGTCACCCAGCTGCGCCGCATCCGCATCGCCAACGTGCGCCTGGGCGAGCTCAAGCCCGGCCGCTGGCGCAACCTGACCGAGGCCGAGCTGCGCGGCCTGCTGCCCGAGCACGCCGACTGGTGAGCCGGGGCTGTTACCCTTCGCGGCCTGTATTCGTTTCCCGGGCCGTGCCGATGCTTCGTTCCGCTTTCCTCGCCCTGCTGCTCGCCGCGTCGCCGCCGCTCGCGCAGGTCTCGCCGCTGCCGGCGCCCCGGCCGCTCGACGCGCCGCCGCCGCTGGCCACCGGCACCGCCAGCGGCATGGCCTACCAGGTGCTCAAGCCGGGCCCGGACCAGAACGCCTTCGTTCGCGAGCCCGTGCTCGAGTACCGTATCGACGGCTGGAGCGCCGACGGCGTCACCCGCTTCAATTCGCGCCAGCAGGGCCTGAGCCGCGCCTGGGTGCGCGACCTGGTGCGCAGCCAGCCCGGTCTGGCGCGCGCGCTGCTGACCACCCCCGTGGGCGAGACCCGGCGCTGGTGGCTGGCCCCGACCGCGCTCGCGCCCGGTTACCCGGGCATGCCGGCGCTGCCGCACGTGCTGGACCTGACGGTGGTCGGCGGCAGCAATCCCACCCGCCCGCCCGAAGACGTGGGCGCCGTGCCCGACGACGCGCAGCGCACCACCAGCGGCCTGGCCTACAAGGTGATCGCCCGCGGCAAGGGCGGGCTGCGGCCCGCGGCCTCGGACCTGGTGCTGGTGCACTACACGGCCTGGACGCCGGACGGCCGCGTGTTCGACAGCTCGCTCATGCGCGGCCGGCGCTCCTCGCTGCCGCTGGCCGAGGTGGTCCCGGGCTGGCGCGAGGGCCTGCAGCTGATGGCCCGCGGCGACCGCTTCCGCTTCTGGATTCCCGGCCCGCTGGCCTACGACAACCAGAACGTGCCGGGCGCGCCCAAGGGCATGCTGGTGTTCGACGTGACGCTTTACGGCTTCTCGCCGGACCCGGGCACGCCCGACGCGGAAGTCGACGACCCCGCGGCGCTGCCCGAGTCCTGAGTCCGGGCGCGCAGCCAGCGCGCCGCGCCGCGCCCGGCCAGCAGGCCGCTGGCGTGGCAGGCGGTGAGCAGGTAGCCGCCGGTGGGCGCCTCCCAGTCGAGCATTTCACCGGCGGCAAAGAGGCCGGGGCGGTCGCGCAGCATCAGGCTGTCGTCGAGCGATTCGAGCCGCAGGCCGCCCGCGCTGGAAATCGCTTCGGCGATCGGTCGCGCCGCCGTCAGGCGGATCGGCAGTGCCTTGATGGCTGCGGCCAGCGCAGCCGGTTCGCCGTTGAGCACCTCGGGCGGCAGGCATTCGCGCAGCAGCCCGGCCTTGGCGCCCTCCAGGCCGGCCTGGCGGCGCAGGTGCTCGCTGAGGCTGCGGCCCTTGCGCGGGCGGGCGAGGTCGGCAGCCAGGCGCGCGACGTCGCGGCCGGGCACCAGGTCGGCCAGCAGCAGTGCTTCGCCGTGCGTGTTGATGCGCTCACGCAGTGCCGCCGACAGCGCGTACACCAGGCTGCCCTCGACGCCGGTCGCCGTGACGACAAATTCGCCCTGGCGAAATCGCGGCGGCGACTCCCAGCCCAGGGCCAGGCGCACTGGCTTGAGCGGCGCGCCGGCGTGGCGGCTGGCGAAGTGCTCGCTCCAGCCCGCGTCGAAGCCGCAGTTGGCCGGCTGCAGCGGCGCCACGTCGAAGCCCGACGCGGCCAGCCGCGGCGCCCAGGCGCCGTCCGAGCCCAGCTGCGGCCAACTGCCGCCGCCGAGTGCCAGCACGGTGGCGCCGGCGCGGAATTCGCGCGGTCCCTCGGGCGTATCGAAGCGCAGCTCGCCCTCGTCGCCAAAACCGGTGAAGTAATGGCGCAGGTGGAAGCGCACGCCCTGTTCGCGCAGCCGGCGCACCCAGCCGCGCAGCAGGGGCGCGGCCTTGAGGTCGGTGGGGAACACGCGCCCGGAGCTGCCCACGAAGGTCTCCACGCCCAGGCCGGCGGCCCAGGCGCGCATCGCCCCGGCGTCGAAGGCCTGCAGCCAGCGGCGGATGGTGGCGCTGCGCTCGCCGTAGCGGCCGGCGAAGGCCTCGAAGCCTTCGGAGTGGGTGAGGTTGAGCCCGCCCTTGCCCGCGATGAGCACCTTGCGGCCCACCGAACCCATGGCGTCGAACAGGTCCACCTCCACGCCTTCGGCGCGGGCGGTTTCGGCGGCCATCAGGCCGGCGGGGCCGCCGCCGACGATGGCGAGGCCGGGCAGGGAAGTCGGGGTCATGGAGCGATTATGCTTGCAGGCCGCCCGCCAAGCCGAGACCCGTCGTGCCCTATACCCCGATCGTCGCCACCCTGGGCTACGTGCTTTCGCCCGACGGACAGCGCTGCCTGATGGTCCACCGCAACGCCCGCGCCGGCGACAACCACCTGGGCAAGTACAACGGCCTGGGCGGCAAGCTCGAGCCGGACGAAGACGTGATGGCCGGCATGCGCCGCGAGATCCACGAAGAGGCCGGCATCGAATGCGAGTCGCTGCAGCTGCGCGGCACGATCAGCTGGCCGGGCTTCGGCAAACACGGCGAGGACTGGCTGGGCTTCGTTTTCCTGATCGACCGCTTCCGCGGCGAACCGCCGGCGCGCAACGCCGAGGGCGACCTGCACTGGGTCGAGCTGTCCCGGCTGGGCGAGCTGCCGCTGTGGGAGGGCGACCGCCATTTCCTGCCCCTGGTCTTCGACGGCGACCCGCGGCCCTTCCACGGAGTGATGCCGTACCGGGACGGGCGAATGGTGTCGTGGTCTTATTCGCGCTGAAAATCGGCTAACGTGCGGCCAAATGGCGTGAAGTGGATTGAATTGGCTGTTTGAAACGACGGTGGGTGCCGGATAACCTAATTTTTACGGCCCGGGGCGTATCCTTAACGGGTTCCAAACCGGCCCCCGTGGCCGCGCGGGACGCCTGCAAGAGCTTTCCTTCGTGATCGCCTGGCCCTGCTTCCCGGGGCATTCCGTCGCCTGGTCTGGGTGGCGGGACGATCGCGCTGTCCTTTCATCACGCCAAGGAGCGCCGCATGACCGACACCAGCAGCAGCATTTCCGACCTGATCGACATCAGCGAGGATGGCACCGCGTTTTACGAAGAAGCGGCCCAGAAGGTGAAAGACAAAAAGGTCAGCGCGCTCTTCGCCAAGCTCGCCAAGGCCAAGTCGGAACTGGCGGCGGAGCTGTCGGGCGAGGTGAAGCCGGCGCCGAAGGCGAAGAAGACCGCGACCAAGAAGCCGGCCAGCGCCCTGGGCGAACTGAGCAAGGTTTATGCCGGCATGCGCAAGCAGTGGCCTGAGTCGCCGGTCGAGCGCTTCACCCGCATGGCCGAGATCGAAGGCCAGCTGCAGACCACCTTCCAGAAGGTCGTGCTCGACCGCGAACACAGCTTCGTGGTGCGCGTGCTGGCCAAGCAGTACGTCTCCAAGGCCGAAGTCCTGAACAAGGAACTGCGCGCCTGCCAGCGCAACGCCTGACGTCCTCGGCTCCGGCTGATCAAAAAGCCTTGAACGCGGATCAAATCTGATTTGAGGGCAATGAACGCGGATAAAGCGTTTTAAATTAGTTGCGCTTTATCCGTTTTTATCCGCGTTTCATCCGATCTGATCCGCGTTCAAAATGAAAACCGCCCGGTCGCCCGGGCGGTTTTTTTGTGCCAGATACTGGCGGTTACTTGGTGTCGAGGCCGCGGCGCACCAGCAGCGGGCCCACTTCCGGGTCGCGGCCGCGGAAGTCGCGGAACAGCTGCATGGCGTCCTTGCTGCCGCCCTGCGAGAGCAGGGTGCGGCGGAAGTGGTCGCCGTTCTCGCGGGTCAGGCCGCCGTTCTCCTTGAACCACTCCACCGACTCCGCGTCCAGCACCTCGGACCACAGGTAGGCGTAGTAGCCCGCCGAGTAGCCGCCCATGATGTGCGAGAAGTAGGTGCTGCGGTAACGCGGCGGCACCGGCGCGTAGTCCAGGCCGGCGGCCTTGAGCGCCTGCGCCTCGAAGCCCAGCGTGTCGGTCGAGACCTTGCCGGCCGACTGCTGGTGGATGGCCTGGTCGAGCATGGCCGCGGCCAGGTACTCGGTGGTGGCGTGGCCCTGGCCGAACTGCTCGGCGGCCATCACCTTGTCCAGCAGCTCCTGCGGGATCGGCTCGCCGGTCTCGTGGTGCTTGGCGTAGTTGGCCAGGATCGACGGCCAGGTGGCCCACATCTCGTTGACCTGCGAGGGGTACTCGACGAAGTCGCGCGGCACCGAGGTGCCGGCGAACTGCGGGTACTTCACGTTCGAGAACAGGCCGTGCAGCGCGTGGCCGAACTCATGGAACATGGTGGTGACCTCGTCGAAGGTCATCAGCGTGGGCTGGCCCTCGGACGGCTTGGGGATGTTCTGGTGGTTGGCGACCACCGGCTTGGTGCCGGTCAGGCCGTTCTGCGGCACGTAGGCATTCATCCAGGCGCCGCCGCGCTTGCTGGCGCGGGCGTAGAAATCGCCGTAGAACAGGCCCAGCGCGCTGCCGTCGGCGTCGAACACCTCCCACACGCGCACGTCCGGGTGGTAGACCGGCAGGTCCTTGCGCTCCTGGAAGGTCAGCCCGTAGAGCTGGTTGGCGGCGTAGAAGACGCCGTTCTCGAGCACCGAGTTGATCTCGAAGTACGGACGCAGCTGCGACTCGTCGAAGGCGTACTTCTGCTGGCGCACCTTCTCGGCGTAGAAGGCCCAGTCGCCGGCTTCGAGCTGGAAGCCGCCGCCCTCGGCGTCGATGATGGCCTGCATGTCGGCCGCTTCCTTGCGGGCATTGGCCACGGCGGCCGGGGCCAGGTCGGAGAGCAGCTTGTTCACGGCGGCGATGGTGCCGGCGGTCTCGTCCTCGAGGATGTAGTGGGCGTGGTTCTCGTAGCCCAGCAGCTTGGCGCGCTCGGCGCGCAGCTGCGCGA
Organism: Arenimonas sp. SCN 70-307; assembly: GCF_001724815.1. Lineage (GTDB taxonomy): Bacteria > Pseudomonadota > Gammaproteobacteria > Xanthomonadales > Xanthomonadaceae > Arenimonas. The sequence continues at coordinate 197,663 of NZ_MEDO01000001.1, forward strand.
CCTTGGCGACGATGGCCTGGTTGTCGAACTCGTTGCCGCGGGCGCCGCGCACCAGCGAGGCGTCCATGATGCGCTGGCGCAGCGCGCGGTTGGTGAGGTTGGTCAGCGGCGGCTGGCCCGAGGTGTTCTGCAGCGCGATCAGCCACTTGCCTTCCTGGCCGGCGGCCTTGGCGGCCTCGGCGGCGGCGGTGATGGCCTCGGCCGGCAGGCCGTCGAGTTCGGCGACGTCCTCGACCAGCACGCCCGAAGCATTCACTTCCTTGAGCACGTTCTGGCTGAAGGTGGTGGCCAGGCTGGCCAGCTCGGCGTTCATCGCCTTGAGCGTTTCCTTGTCGGCGTCGGAGAGATTGGCGCCGGCGCGGACGAAGTCGATGTAGTAGCGCTCGACCAGGCGCTTGTCCTGGTCGTCGAGGCCCAGCGCATCGCGCTGCTCGTAGAGCGACTTGACGCGGGCGAAGAGCTTGCCGTCGAGCAGGATGGCGTCCTGGTGGGCGGCGAACTTCGGCGCCATCTCGGCCTGCACGGCCTGGATCTGCGGGTTGGTGTGGGCGCCGGCGAGGTTGCCGAACACCGCGGCGGTGCGGTTGAGCAGGGCGCCGGTCTTCTCCATCGCGACGATGGTGTTCTCGAAGGTGGCGGGCTCGGCGTTGTTGGCGATCGCGTCGATCTCGGCGCGCTGCTCCTCCATGCCCTTGGTCAGGGCCGGGGCGTAGTGCTCGTCCTTGATCTTGTCGAAGGCCGGCGCCTGGTAGGGCAGGGCGCTGACGGTGAAGAAGGGATTGGCCGTCTCGGCGGCATCGGCGCCGGCGGCGGTGGCGGCATCGCCGGCGGTGGCCGGGGTGGCCTCATCGCGGCTGCAGGCGGCCAGGGACAGGCCGAGCGCCAGGGCGACGGCGGCGGCAAGGGTCTTGCGTGCGGACATGGGAAGCCTCGGGTGGTTTGGGGCGGAACAGCCCCCAAGGCTACCGCATCCGGCCGTAAGGACCCCATGACGAAAGACAGGGGGGCGGCTGCCGCGGCCGCCCGGCCTGCGCTAGGCTGGGCGCATCGCCCCGGGAGCCCGCCATGACCACCGCCTTTGATTTCACCGCCACCACCCTCGACGGCCGGGAGCAGAAGCTCGACGAGCTGCGCGGCAAGGTGCTGCTGATCGTCAACACCGCCTCCAAGTGCGGCTTCACCCCGCAGTACGAGGGCCTGGAGAAGCTCTGGCGCGACTACGCCGACAAGGGCCTGGTGGTGCTGGGCTTCCCCTGCGACCAGTTCGGCCACCAGGAGCCCGGTGACGCCGAGGAGATCCGCAACTTCTGCTCGCTCACCTACGACGTCAGCTTCCCGATGTACGGCAAGGTCGAGGTCAACGGCGGCGGCGCGCACCCGCTGTGGAAGTGGCTCAAGTCGGAGAAGTCGGGCCTGCTGGGGCTGGAGGCGATCAAGTGGAACTTCACCAAGTTCCTCGTGGGCCGCGACGGCAAGGTGATCAAGCGCTACGCGCCGACCGACAAGCCCGAGTCCATCCGCAAGGACATCGAAAAGGCGCTGTAAGGCCTTACTTCTCGACGAAGGCGCGCTCGAACACGTACTGCCCCGGCGTGCCGATGCGCGGCGCCGCCGCGAAGCCGCGGCCGTCGAGCAGGGTGCGGAAGTCGGCCAGCATCTGCGGGCTGCCGCAGATCATGGCGCGGTCCTTCTCGCCGTCGAGCGGCTCGATGCCCAGGTCGCGCATCATCTGGCCGCTTTCCATCAGCGTGGTCAGGCGGCCGGCATGGCGGAAAGGCTCGCGGCTGACGGCGGGGTAGTACAGCAGCTTTTGGCTGATCACCTCGCCCAGGTACTCGTGTCGGGGCAGCTCGCGGGTGATGTAGTCGTGGTAGGCCAGGTCGGCGGTGTTGCGCACGCCGTGGGTGAGGATGACCTTGTCGAAGCGCTCGTAGGTCTCCGGGTCCTTGACCACGCCCAGGAACGGCGCCAGGCCCGTGCCGGTGCCCAGCAGGTAGAGGTTGCGGCCCGGGTGCAGGTCGGAGATGAGCAGGGTCCCGGTGGGCTTGCGGCTCACCAGCAGGTCGTCGCCGGGCTGGATGTGCTGCAGGCGCGAGGTCAGCGGGCCGTCGGGCACCTTGATGGAGAAGAACTCCAGGTGCTCCTCCCAGTTGGCGCTGGCGATGGAGTAGGCGCGCATCAGCGGCCGGCCGTTGACCTCCAGGCCGATCATCACGAACTGGCCGTTGTCGAAGCGCAGGCCGTCGTCACGCGTGGTGGTGAAGCTGAAATACGCGTCGGTCCAGTGGCGTACGGTCAGGACCCGCTCGGTGGCGAAGGCGGACATGGGCAACCCGTGGGAGTGGGGGATCGGCGGGCGGCGGCGGGCGATCCGGTAGCCCGTCATTATAAATCAGTCGCTTTCCCCGCCGTAAGCGGGTAGGGTGGGCGCACTGCGGTTGCCGGACAACGGGCGGATCGTGGGTACCCAACCTTAATTGTTACAAGGAATGAGATATGTCTGACCGTCAGACCGGCACCGTGAAGTGGTTCAACGACGCCAAGGGCTTTGGTTTCATCACCCCCGAGAGCGGCGAGGACGTGTTCGTCCACTTCCGCTCCATCCAGGGCACCGGCTTCAAGTCCCTGCAGGAAGGCCAGAAGGTTTCCTTCAAGGTCGTGAAGGGCCAGAAGGGCATGCAGGCCGACGAAGTGCAGCCGCTGTAAGGCGCCTTCCCTGCGTTGCCAACGGACCCCGGTCGGAGACGACCGGGGTCTCGTTTTTTGCGGCCCGCCGTTTGCGCCATTCCGGCGCTTGGCCTAGCCTATACGGCCTTTCTCCCGCCGCCGGGTTCCCGGCCGGCCCTCCCCAAGGATCCCCCATGCAGATCGCCGAGCGCACCGTCGCGACCTTCCACTACACCCTCACCGACGATGCCGGCAAGGTGATCGATTCGTCCACCGGCGCCCAGCCGCTGGCCTACCTGCACGGCGCCGGCAACATCGTGCCGGGCCTGGAAAAGGCCCTCGAGGGCCGCAGCGCCGGCGACAAGTTCGACGTGGTGGTCTCGCCCGAGGAGGGCTACGGCACCCCGAACGAGATGCTGATCCAGACCGTGCCGCGCGAGGCCTTCCAGGGCGTGGACGAGCTCGAGGTGGGCATGGCCTTCCAGGCCCAGACCCCGCAGGGCGCCATCTCGGTGGTCATCGCCAGCATCGAGGACGGCATGGTCACCGTCGACGGCAACCACCCGCTGGCCGGCCAGAACCTGCACTTCGCCATCGAGGTGGTCGAGGTGCGCGACGCCAGCCTCGAAGAGCTGGCCCACGGCCACGTGCACGGCGCCGGCGGCCACCACCACTGACATGGGCGCACCGGGTACGCTGATCGACGACGAAGCCGGGCTCAAGGCCCTGCTGCAGCGGGTGCGGCGCATCGCCGTGCTCGGCATCAAGACCGAGGCCCAGCGCGGCCAGCCGTCGATCGACGTGCCGCGCTACATGGAGCGCGCCGGCTACGACATCGTGCCGGTGCCGGTGTACTACCCGGAGGTCGAGCGCATCCTCGGCCGCCCGGTGTTCCGCCGCCTGGCCGACATCCCGGGCGAGGTGGACCTGGTGAACGTGTTCCGCCGTTCCAAGGACCTCGCGCCCCACCTCGACGACATCCTCGCCAAGCGTCCGGCGGCGGTGTGGCTGCAGCTGGGCATCCGCGACGACGCGTTCGCCGCCGCGCTGCTGGCGGCCGGCATCGACGTGGTGCAGGACCGCTGCATCCTGGTCGACCACCAGCGCCTGCTCGGCGGGCGCTGAATCCGGCTCAGCCCCGGCGCCGGGGCAGGAAGGGCGCCAGGTGCTGGCGCCAGACGCGCTCGGGCACTTCGGCCGGGTCGAGGTTGCCGTACTCCTCCGGCCAGCTGCCGTCGCGCGGCAGCCGCAGCGTGCCCATCAGCCAGTCCACCAGCGGCAGGTGGATGGCGTAGTTGGCGTCCGTGAAGTCCTCCCGGCGCGCGTGGTGCCAGTGGTGGTAGCGCGGCAGCACCAGCACGTACTCCAGCCAGCCGAAGCGCAGGCCGAGGTTGGCGTGCGCCAGCACCGCCTGCAGGCCGGCGAGGATGACGTAGGCATTGATGGCCGCCGGCGCGAAGCCCAGCAGCACCAGCGGCAGCAGCACCAGCCCGCGCGTGAGCAGGATCTCGAGCAGGTGCATGCGCGAGCCGGCCAGCCAGTCCATGTGCCGGCTGCTGTGGTGCACGGCGTGGAAGCGCCAGAGCAGCGGCCAGCGGTGGTAGGCCCGGTGCACCAGGGCCTGGGCCAGGTCGGCGCAGAACACCGCCAGGAGGAACTGCAGCCACACCGGAAGCGACTGGATCGCCGCGGCCACCGACGGGAAGGCCACCAGCGCCGCCACGCCCGCGGTCCAGGCGGTGATGGCGATCAGTACGAACTGCACGCTGACGTGGCTGACGAAGAAGTAGGCCAGGTCGGTGCGCCACTGCGGACGCAGCGGCGACTGGTCGATGCGCCCGAGCAGGCGCTCGATGGGCACGAACACCAGGGCTGAAAAAAACAGCGACACCACGAACCAGTCCAGGCCCAGCGACCAGGGCGTGGCCTCGATCGTGTCGAACTCGACGCTGGCGCCGCCCAGCAGCACCGCCAGCGTGGCGGCGCCGACCCCGGTCAGCGCCACCCGCCGGTCGCGCCCGCGCAGGATGGCCAGGGTGCCGAGCCCGAAGGCGCAGACCAGCCCGAAAAGCAGCAGGCCGCGGGCGAAGCCCTCGGTGTAGACCTCGCGGAAGGCCTGGCTGGTCAGCAGCTGGGGAAAATGGAAGCACAACACGCCTACCAGGCTCGACAGGCCGAGCAGGGCGGAAAGATGAGCCGTCCAGGAGCGCTTGCGGACCATGCCCGACACGATGGGGTTCGCGAGGGGCGGGCGCAAGCGGGCCCGAGCGGGTAGAATGCGCGACCCCCCGTGCGAATCGTTTCCGTGTCCCAGCTTCCCCCCGATATTTCCATCCGTTTCCAGGATCGTCCCGGTTACCTGCACTGCCTGGTCACCGGCCCCCGCGACAGCCGCGAGATTTCCATCGCCTACTGGACCGAGATCGCCCGCGAGGGCGAGCGCCGCAAGGCGCGCAAGCTGCTCGTGGTCGAGAAGCTCGGCGAGTTCGAAGGCGAGCGCAACATCTCCGGCACCCTCGACGCCATCTTCGCCCTCGGGCTCGACAAGCTGCAGGTGGCCTTCGTGCCCGGCCGCGTCGAGCTGATGGGCTACGTCGAGCACGGCGAGATCCTGGCCCGCGAACGCGGCGCCACCGGCGGCCGCGTGTTCAGCTCCGAAGCCATGGCCGAACGCTGGCTCAAGCACGGCGGCGACTGAATCCGCCGGCGGGCCCGGGCCCGCGATAGAATGGCCGCATGTCCCTGATCACCCTGCAAGGCGTCGACTACGGCGTCGGCGGCCCGCTGCTGCTCGAAGCCGTGAACCTCACGATCGAGCCGAACGAGCGCGTCTGCATCGTCGGCCGCAACGGCGCCGGTAAATCCACCCTGCTGCGCCTGCTGGCGGGCCAGATCGTGCCCGACGACGGCGTGCTGCGCCGCGAGGGCCGCGTCGCCGGCCTGGCCCAGGAGGTGCCGCAGGGCGTGGCGGGCACGGTGTTCGACGTGGTGGCGATGGGCCTGGGCGAACTGGGCGCCGACCTGGCCCGCTACCACCACCTGCTGCACGACGGCGCCGACATCGACATGGACGAGCTGGGCAGCGTGCAGGCGCGCATCGATGCCGGCAACGGCTGGCAGATCGAGCAGCGCGTCGAGCAGGTGATCAGCAAGCTCGACCTGCCCGAGGAGGCCGATTTCGCGGCGCTCTCGGGCGGCATGAAGCGCCGCGTGCTGCTGGCCCAGGCCCTGGTGGCCGCGCCCGACGTGCTGCTGCTCGACGAGCCGACCAACCACCTGGACATCGAGTCGATCGCCTGGCTCGAGGAGTTCCTGAAGAATTTCGCCGGCTCGGTGGTCTTCGTCACCCACGACCGCCAGTTCCTGCGCAACCTGGCCACCCGCATCGTCGAGATCGACCGCGGCCAGGTCACCAGCTGGCCGGGCGACTACGCCAACTACCTGCGCCGGCGCGAGGAGCGCCTGCACGCCGAAGCCCAGGCCAACGCGCTGTTCGACAAGAAGCTGGCGCAGGAAGAGGTGTGGATCCGCCAGGGCATCAAGGCCCGGCGCACCCGCAACGAGGGCCGCGTCACCGCGCTCAAGGCGATGCGCCGCGAGCGCGCCGAGCGCCGGGAGCAGCAGGGCAACGTGCGCATGTCGGCGGCCGCGGCCGACAAGTCCGGCAAGCGGGTGTTCGAGGCCAGGGGCGTGGACTTCGCCTTCGGCAGCAAGGTGATCGTGCGCGGGCTCGACACCGTCATCCAGCGCGGCGACAAGGTCGGCCTGATCGGACCGAATGGTTCGGGCAAGACCACGCTGCTCAAGCTGCTGCTGGGCCAGCTGCAGCCGACGGCCGGCGAGGTCCGCACGGGCACCAACCTCGAGGTGGCCTTCTTCGACCAGCTGCGCGGCGCGCTGCGCGAGGACTGGAACGCGCTCGACAACGTTTCGGAAGGCCGCGAGTTCATCGAGATCAACGGCAGCCGCAAGCACGTGATGGGCTACCTGCAGGACTTCCTTTTCAGCCCCGACCGCGCGCTGGCGCCGATCACCAAGCTCAGCGGCGGCGAGCGCAACCGCCTGCTGCTGGCCAAGCTTTTCGCCAAGCCCTCGAACGTGCTGGTGATGGACGAACCCACCAACGACCTGGACGTGGAGACGCTGGAGCTGCTCGAGGAGCTGCTGATCGACTACCCGGGCACGCTGATCCTGGTCTCGCACGACCGCGAGTTCATCGACAACGTGGTCACCTCGTCGCTGGTGATGGAAGGCAACGGCCGCGTGGGCGACTACGTGGGCGGCTATTCCGATTGGCTGCGCCAGCGGCCGATGTCGGCCCGCATCGCGGCGGCCGAAGCGGCCGAGGCGGGCAGGGCGGCCGCGCGGCCCGCGGCGCCCGCGCCGGTTGCCAGGCCCGCGGCGCCGGCCGCCGCACCGGCGGCGCCCAAGCGAAAACTCAGCTACAAGGACCAGCGCGAGCTCGACGAGCTGCCGGCCCGCATCGAGCGCCTGGAGGCCGAGTTGGCCGAAGCCACCACCGCCGTCCAGGACCCGGGCCTCTACGCCCGCGGCCCCGACGCCGTCACCGCCGCCAACGCCCGCCTCGCCACCCTCCAGGCCGAACTCGACCACGCCTACGCCCGCTGGTCCGAACTCGAATAACCCCTGAAGGCCCCCCCACAACCGGGTAAAATGTCGGTTTCCCGCCAGCCCCGATGCCCGCCGTGAGCCAGATCAAGCAGGAAGACTTCATCCAGTCCGTCGCCGACGCGCTGCAGTACATCTCGTACTACCACCCCGTCGACTACATCCGGAACCTCGCCGCCGCCTACGAGCGCGAGCAGTCGCCGGCCGCCAAGGACGCCATCGCCCAGATCCTGATCAACTCGCGCATGTGCGCCGAGGGCCATCGCCCGATCTGCCAGGACACCGGCATCGTCACCGTGTTCCTCGAGATCGGCATGGACGTGACCTGGCCCGACGCCACGATGGGCGTCGAGGACATGGTCCACGAGGGCGTGCGCCGCGCCTACAACCACCCGGACAACAAGCTGCGCGCCTCGGTGCTGGCCGACCCGGCCGGAAAGCGCACCAATACCAAGGACAACACGCCCGGCGTGGTGAACATGAAGCTCGTGCCGGGCAACACCGTCGACGTGATCGTGGCGGCCAAGGGCGGCGGCAGCGAGGCGAAGTCGAAGTTCGCGATGCTCAATCCGTCCGACTCGATCGTGGACTGGGTGCTCAAGACCGTGCCGACCATGGGCGCCGGCTGGTGCCCGCCGGGCATGCTGGGCATCGGCATCGGCGGCACCGCCGAGAAGGCCATGCTGCTGGCGAAAGAGGCCCTGATGGAGCCGATCGATATCACCGACCTGCAGGCCCGCGGCCCGTCCAACCGCGCCGAGGAGCTGCGCCTGGAGCTGTACGAGAAGGTCAACGCGCTGGGCATCGGCGCCCAAGGCCTGGGCGGCCTGACCACGGTGCTCGACATCAAGGTCAAGGACTACCCGACCCACGCCGCCAACCTGCCGGTGGCGATGATCCCCAACTGCGCCGCCACCCGCCACGCGCATTTCACCCTCGATGGCAGCGGCCCGGTGCAGCTCGAGCCGCCCTCGCTGGCCGACTGGCCGGAGCTGACCTACGACGCCTCCAAGGGCCGCCGCGTGGACCTCGACACGGTGACGCGCGAGGAAGTGGCCAGCTGGAAGCCGGGCGAGGTGCTGCTGCTCAACGGCAAGCTGCTCACCGGCCGGGACGCGGCGCACAAGCGCATGGTGGACATGCTCAACAAGGGCGAACCGCTGCCGGTCGACCTGCGCGGCAAGTTCATCTATTACGTCGGCCCGGTCGACCCGGTGCGCGACGAGGTCGTCGGCCCGGCCGGCCCGACCACGGCCACCCGCATGGACAAGTTCACCGAGCAGGTGCTGGCCCAGACCGGCCTGATGGGCATGGTCGGCAAGGCCGAGCGCGGTCCGGTGGCCATCGAGGCCATCCGCAAGCACCGCTCGGCCTACCTGATGGCCGTCGGCGGCGCCGCCTACCTGGTCTCCAAGGCCATCAAGGCGGCCCGGGTGGTGGGTTTCGCCGACCTGGGCATGGAGGCCATCTACGAGTTCGAGGTCCGGGACATGCCGGTCACCGTGGCCGTGGACGCGGCCGGCGAGTCGGTGCACCGCACCGGCCCGCGCGAGTGGCAGGCCCGGATCGGCAAGATCCCGGTCGCGGTCGAATAGCCCGCCCAGCCTGAACGGGCTGCCCCTGGTTTGGCCGCTTTGCCGGCCAAGCCACCGAAACCATTGGCTTTCCTCCACGGAACGGTGTAGGGTGGGCGGGACTGTGTTTGCGAAGGGTCACTGTGAATCGTGGCCTGATGCGGTAGATCCATCGATCCGCTACATCTTTTCACCTCGCTCCTCCTTGCAACCCCAGTCGCGCGGCGGGATGTTCCCGTCAGCGATATCCATTAATTGTTCCAAGGAGTTAGCAAATGTCGGATCGTCAGATCGGTACCGTCAAGTGGTTCAACGATGCCAAGGGCTTCGGCTTCATCAGCCGCGAGAACGGCGAGGACGTGTTCGTCCACTTCCGTTCCATCCAGGGCACCGGCTTCAAGTCCCTGCAGGAAGGCCAGAAGGTCTCCTTCAAGCTCGTCAAGGGCCAGAAGGGCATGCAGGCTGACGAAGTGCAGCCGATGTAATCCAGTCCCCCAAGGACTGAGCGAAGCCCCGGGTGGAAACGCCCGGGGCTTTTCTTTTGGGGCGCCGGCCGTCGTATGCTGCGGGCCGACCCCAAGCACGGAAGCCGGCATGTACACCCTGTACTACTCCCCCGGCGCGGCCAGCCTGGTCGTGCACTGGTTGCTGATCGAAATCGGCGCGCGCCACGAACTGCGCCGCCTGGACCTGGCCGCGGGCGAGCACAAGCGCCCCGAATACCTGGCCATCAACCCGCACGGCGTGGTGCCGACGCTGCTCATCCACGGCGAACCCGTGGCCGAGGCGGCGGCGCTGGTGCTGCACCTGGCCGACGCCCATCCGAGCTTCGGGCTGGCGCCGGAGCCGGGCAGCGTCGAGCGCGCAAAGTACTACCAGTGGGTGCTGCACCTGGCCAACACGATGCAGCCGGCCTTCCGCACCTGGTTCTATCCGAACGAGGCCGCCGGCGAGCAGAACGCCGAGGCGGCCAAGACCCGGGCGCGCGAGCGCATCGAGGCCTGCTGGGACAACATCGAGGCCCACCTCGCAAGACGCGGTCCTTACCTGATGGGGCCTTCGGTAAGCGCGGCCGATTTCCTGCTGGCGATGCTGATGCGCTGGTCGCGCAACATGCCGCGTCCGGCCACCGACTGGCCGCAGCTGGGCGCGCTGGCGCAACGCATGAAGGCGCGCCCCTCGTTCCGCGTGCTCTACGAGCGCGAAGGCCTCACCGAGTGGGCCTGAGCCCGTGACATCCGGACGCGCGGTGCTGCTGGCCGGGGCCACGGGCCTGGTCGGCGGCCGCGTGCTTGCGCGCCTCCTGGCGCAAGCCGGGGGCCCGCGGGTGCTGGCGCTGGTGCGCCGGCCGCTGGCGCAGGAGCACCCGCGGTTGCACGCGCTGGTCGGTGCCTGGGATGCCGCGGCCATCGCCGGGGCGCTCGACGGCGCGCCGCTCGAAGCCTTCGCCTGCTGCCTCGGCACCACGATCCGGCAGGCCGGTTCGCGCGAAGCCTTCCTCGCGGTCGACCGCGACCTGGTGCTGTCGCTGGGCGAAACCGCGCGTGCGCTGGGCGCACGCCAGGCGCTGCTGGTGTCATCCGTCGGCGCCAGTGCGCAGTCGGGCAATTTTTATCTTCGGGTCAAGGGCGAGGCCGAGCGCGGGCTCGCCGGGCAGGGCTTCGAGCGCGTGGATTGCCTGCGGCCCGGGCTGCTGCTGGGCGAGCGCAGCGAACGGCGTCGCGCGGAGGGGCTGGGCCAGCGGCTGGCGCCGATCACCAACCCGCTGATGCGCGGGCCGCTGCGCCGCTACCGTGCCATCGACGCCGACGTGGTGGCCGGCGCGATGGTCTCGCTGGTCGGTCGCCCGGAGCCCGGCCGCTTCGTCCACGAATACGACGCGATGAACCAGATGAACCAGGTTCAATAAAATCAACCTGGTTCGTTTGATCCAGGTTTATTCGAGGCCGACGCGCAGGATCTGGCCCTTGGCGTCGTCGGTGAGCAGGTAGAGGTAGCCGTCCGGGCCCTGGCGCACGTCGCGGATGCGCTCGCCCAGGTCGACCAGCAGCGGCTCTTCGGCCACCACCTTCTCGCCGTCGAGCTCGAGCCGCACGACGCGCTGGAAGGCGAGGGCGCCCACGAACAGATCGCCCTTCCAGGCCGGGAAACGGTCGTGGTCGTAGAAGGCCAGGCCGCTGGGCGCGATCGACGGCGTCCACTGGTGCATGGGTTGTTCCATGCCCTCCATTTCCTTCTTGCCCGAGCCGATCGGCGCGCCGGAATAGTTCACGCCCAGCGTGATCACCGGCCAGCCGTAGTTCTTGCCCGGGTCGGGGATGTTGAGCTCGTCGCCGCCGCGCGCGCCGTGCTCGGTCTGCCAGAGCTTGCCGGTCTGCGGATGCAGGGCCGCGCCCTGCACGTTGCGGTGGCCGTAGGACCAGATGGCCGGGTCGGCGCCCTCGCGGCCCACGAAGGGGTTGTCGGCGGGAATGGCGCCGTCTCGCTCGATGCGGAAGATCTTGCCCTGGCCCTTGTCCAGCGCCTGCGGGAAATCCCAGTTGCCGCGGTCGCCGGTGGTCACGTAGAGCCGGCCCTCGCGGTCGAACACCAGGCGCGAGCCGAAGTGCTGGCCGGCCTCGAGCTTGGGCAGCTGGCGGAAGATCACCTGCACGTCTTCCAGCGCCTCGCCCACCAGCTTGCCGCGGGCCACCGCGGTGCCCGAGCCGCCTTCGCCCGGCTCGGAGTAGCTGAGGTAGACCAGGCTCGTGCTGGCGAAGTCGGGGTCGACGGCCACGTCGAGCAGGCCGCCCTGGCCGCGGGCCCAGACCTCGGGCACGCCCGCCAGCGGGCCGGAGAGCTTGCCGTCGGTCGACACCAGGCGCAGGCGGCCCGGGCGCTCGGTCACCAGCATGCGGCCGTCGGGCAGGAAGGCCAGGCCCCAGGGGTGCTCGAGGCCGCCGGCCACCGGCTGCACCTGCACCTGGCCGTGCTGGCTGGGAAAGCTGCGGGCGGCATCGTTGGAGTTCTGCGCGGCGCAAGCGCCAACGGCGAGCATCAGGGCGAGGGCGAGGGGCGTCTTCATGCGATGGGGCTCCTGGTTTGGTTCGGGTCAGTCAAGCAGCGGCGCGAGCGCCGGCCAGACGTGGTCGCGCAGCTTGGGCTGGGCCTCGGCCACTGGGTGGAGGTTGTCGGCCTGGAACGCGTCGCGGTCCATGGCGATGGGTTCGAGCAGGAAAGGCAGCAGGGCGGTGCCGTGCGCCTCGGCCAGCTCGGTGTAATTGCGCTCGAAGGCCTGGGTGTACTGCGGGCCGTAGTTGGGCGGCAGGCGCATGCCCACCAGCAGCACGCGGGCGCCCGATTCGCGCGAGGCGACGATCATGCGCTCGAGGTTGGCGCGGGTCTGCACCAGGTCCAGGCCGCGCAGGCCGTCGTTCGCGCCCAGTTCGATGACGACCACGTCGGGCGAATGGCGACGCAGCTCGGCGGCAATGCGGCTGGCACCCCCGGCGGTGGTTTCGCCGCTGATGCTGGCGTTGGCCACTTTCCAGCCCGGCCGCTCGCTGCGCAGCTGCGTGGCCAGCAGCGCCACCCAGCCCTGCTCGGGCGGCAGGCCGTAGGCGGCCGAGAGCGAGTCGCCCATCACCAGTACGGTGCGCTCGCCGGCGCCAGCCGCGAAAACCGGCAGGCTGGCAAGTGCCAAGAGAAAGACCATGACCCCGCGTTGAACCCGGGTGCGCCATGCTCCATATCCTGATGTAGTTGCTCTCATCGTTTTCCCATTGACTGAGGATCCCATGGCCGACTCCCGCCAACCCCCGGAAACCCGCGATGCGCTGCACGTCGAGCGCCTTGGCAAGCGGGTACCGCTGCCGTCGGGGGAGCTGACCATCCTCGAAGGCCTTGGTTTTACCATCCCCAGGGGTGAAGCGGTCGCGATTGTCGGTGCCTCCGGTTCAGGCAAGAGCACGCTTTTGTCCCTGCTGGCCGGGCTGGACGTGCCCAGCGAGGGCGAGGTGCGGCTCGATGGCCAGCCGCTTTCGGCCCTGGACGAGGATGGCCGCGCCCGCGTGCGCGGCGAGAAGGTGGGCTTCGTGTTCCAGAGCTTCCAGCTGCTGCCCTCGCTGACCGCGCTCGAGAACGTGATGCTGCCGCTGGAGCTGCGCGGCGACGACGACGCGGAAGGGCCGGCGCGCGCCATCCTGGGCCAGGTCGGGCTGGCCGAGCGCCTGGGCCACTATCCGCGCCAGCTTTCGGGCGGCGAGCAGCAGCGCGTGGCCCTGGCCCGCGCCTTCGTCACCCGGCCGGCCGTGCTGTTCGCCGACGAGCCCACCGGCAACCTCGACACCCGCACCGGCCAGGCCATCATCGAGCTGCTGTTCGAGCTCAACCGCGAAGCCGGCACGACCCTGGTGCTGGTGACCCACGACGAACACCTGGCCGAGCGCTGCAACCGCGTGCTGCGCCTCGACGCCGGCCGGCTGGTGTCGGCATGAGGTGGCTGCCCCTGGCCTGGCGCCAGCTGGGCCGCGACCTGGCCTCGGGCGACGTGCGCATCCTGCTGGCCGCGCTGGTGCTGGCGGTCACGGCGGTGTGCTCGGTGGGTTTCGTCACCGACCGCGCCGAGCGCGCGCTGGCGCTGGAGGCCAACCGCCTGCTGGGCGGCGACGTGGTGGTGCGCGCCGATGCGCCCATCGAAGGGCCGCTGCGCGAGCTGGCGGAGGCGCCGGGGCTGGATCGCACCGAGACCTGGTCGTTCCCGAGCATGGTCCGGGTCGGCGAAGCGCTGCGCCTGGGCGACCTCAAGGCCCTGGGCGAGGGTTTCCCGCTGCGCGGCAGCTTCCGCGTCCAGACCCAGGCCGGCGGGCCAGAAAGCGTGGCCGAAGGCGTGCCCGCGCCCGGCACGGTGTGGATCAGCCGCGCCGGTGCCGACGCGCTCGACGCGAAACCCGGCGACCTCGTCGGCATCGGCAACAGCGAACTGCGGCTGGCGGCGCTGGTGGTGCAGGAGCCGGATGCGGCGCTGGACTACTTCAACACCGCGCCCAAGGTCTTCCTCAACCTGGCCGACCTGCCGGCGACCGGGCTGGTGCAGCCGGGCAGCCGCATCGCCTACCGGCTGGTGATCGCCGGCGAGGCCGCGGCGGTGGATCGCTTCGCGACCGCTGCCGCCGGGCAGCTCGACCGCGGCCAGCGGCTGGAAACGGCCGCCGAGGCGCGCCCGGAAATCCGCCGCGCGCTCGATCGCGCCGACCGTTTCCTCGGGCTGGCCGCGCTGGTGTCGGTGGTGCTGGCCGCGATCGCCGTGGCCATGGCCGCCCGCCGCCACAGCGCCCGCCACCTGCAGGGCGCGGCGGTGATGCGCTGCCTGGGTGCGCAGCAGTCCACGCTGGTGGGCATCCACGTCGGCGAGCTGGCGCTGCTGGGCCTGCTCGGCAGCGGCATCGGCGTGGCCGTCGCCTTCGGCCTGCAGTGGTTCGTGGCCGATTGGCTCTCGACGGCACTGAAGATCGACTTGCCCGCGGCCGGCCTGACGCCGGCGCTCGAAGGCCTGGGCGTGGGCCTGGCGGTGCTGCTGGCCTTCGGCGTGCCGCCGGTGCTGGCCCTGCGCCGGGTGCCGGCGCTGCGCGTGCTGCGCCGCGACCTCGACCCGACCGAACCCTCGGCCTGGGTGGTGGCGATCGCCGGCCTGTCCGGGCTCTCGGCGCTGCTGTGGTGGAAGGCGGGCTCGGCGACGCTGGGCACGGCGATGCTGGTGGGCATCCTGGCGACGGTGGCCGTGCTGGCGCTGCTGGCCTGGGCCCTGATCCTGCTGGTCCGGCGCCTGCGCACGCGCCTGCGCGGCCCCTGGCGCTACGGCCTGGCCAACGTCAGCCGCCGCGCGGGGGCCTCGATCGCGCAGGTGAGCGCGCTGGGCCTGGGGCTGATGGCGCTGCTGCTGCTCACCTTCGTTCGCACCGACCTGCTCGACCGCTGGCGCGACGCCATGCCGGCCGATGCGCCCAACCGCTTCGTCATCAACGTGCAGCCCGACCAGGTCGCCTCCGTGCGCGAGTTCCTGGCGGGGCAGGGCGTGTCGGAACCCGAGCTCTACCCGATGATCCGGGCGCGCCTGACCGAGTACAACGGCCAGCCCGCCAGCGGCGAGATGTACCCGGAAAACAGCCGCGGCCGGCGCATGGCCGAGCGCGAGTTCAACCTCTCGGAAGGCGCCGCGCTGCGCGACGACAACGTGGTGACGGCCGGCGCGTTCTGGACCGGCGTACCGGACTCGCCGGAGCTGTCGGTGGAGGAAGAATTCGCCGAGTCGCTGGGCTGGAAGGTCGGCGACGAGGTGGCGTTCGACATCGCCGGCGCGCGTTATGCCGGCCGCATCACCAGCCTGCGCCGGGTGGACTGGGAGAGCTTCCGCCCGAACTTCTTCGTGCTCGGCTCGCCCGGTTCGCTCGAAGGCTATTCGGGCAGCTTCATCACCGCGGTGAAGGTGCCGCCGGAGCGCACGCGCTTCACGGCCGAGCTGGTGTCGGCGTATCCGAACCTGTCGGTGATCGACATCGACGCGGTGCTGGCGCAGGTGCGCAGCACGGTCGACCAGGTGTCGATGGTGGTGGAGGCGGTGTTCGCGTTCTCGCTGCTGGCGGGCGTGCTGGTGCTGCTGGCGGCGGTGAGCGCCAGCCAGGACGAGCGCCTGCTCGAGGGCGGCGTGATGCGCGTGCTGGGTGGTTCCGGCCGCCAGCTGCGCCTGGCCCAGGCTTCGGAATTCGCGGCCATCGGCCTGCTTTCGGGCGTGGTGGCGGCCATCGCTGCCTCGGTGCTGGCCGGCGTCATCGCCAGCCAGGTCTTCGAACTGCCCTGGCGCGCCGACCCGGCCCTGGCCGCCACCGGCGCCGTGGCCGGCCTGCTCGCGGCGCTCGTCGCCGGGCTCTGGGCCACCCGCCGCATCATCACCGCGCCCCCCTCCGTCACCCTCCGCGAACTCTGAAGAAACGGGGTCTCAAACCAGGAGGGCGAGGGCGAAGAGGGCGAGCATGGCGAAGGCAAGGGCGAGCTTGAGGATGGCGCCCAGCAGCAGGCCCAGCCAGGTGCCCAGGCCGATGCGGGAGGCCTGCTGCCAGTCGCGGCCGTGGGCCATCTCGCCGGCGGCCGCGCCCAGCAGGGGGCCGGCGATCAGGCCGGGCAGGCCGAAGAACAGGCCGACCACGCTGCCCACGCCGGCGCCGAACAGGCCTTTGCGCGACGCCCCCGCGCGTTGCGCGCCGACCAGGCTGGCCAGCAGGTCCACGCCGATCGACAGCAGCACCAGCAGGCCCAGCACCACCAGCGTCGGCACCGTGATGTGCAGGTAGCCATCGACCCAGGCCGCCAGCCACATGCCGGCGAACATCACCGGCAGGCCCGGCAGCACGGGCAGGATCGTGCCCAGCAGGCCGATGATGATCAGCGCCGCGGCGACCGTGTACCAGACCGTCTGCATGTCCATGCGCCGAGCATAACAACGAAGAAAGGGGGTCAGGTTCACTTTTGCGCAGCGGCGCAAAAGTGAACCTGACCCCCTTTTCTTGGTTCTTCTCCCAACTGAGGGGAGTGGCGCACGGCCGACCCGGTAGATTTGTTGGTGTCTAAGCAGCAAATCGGGGCCGGCCGTGGCCGACGGGAAT